>JAXDPR010000064.1:0-2622 GCA_034668265.1 Sphingomonadales bacterium | reverse complement strand
GAAATCAGCGCCGAGTTGATCCCGATGACGTTGCCGTTCAAATCGAACATCGGGCCGCCGCTGTTGCCCATGTTGATCGACGCGTCGGTCTGGATGTAGCGGTCGTACGGTCCGACGCCGGTGATGCCGCGGTGGAGCGCCGAAATGATGCCCGCCGTGACCGTGCCGCCGAGGCCATAGGGATTGCCGATCGCGACGATCCAGTCGCCGACCCGCGCCTTGGTGCTGTCGCCCCATTGCACGAACGGCAGATTGTGGCCGTCGATCTTGAGCAGAGCAAGGTCGGAGGTTTCGTCGCGGCCGACGATCCGCGCCGGATATTCCTTGCGGTCGGTGGTGATGACGGTGACCGTGTCGACGGTGCCGGTGCCGGTCAGGCCCTGGATCAAATGGTTGTTGGTGACGACGTAGCCGTCCGGTGAAATGATGAAGCCGGAGCCGAGCGATCCCGCCTCGCGGGTCCGCGGCTGGGCGCCCCCGCCGCTGCTATTGTCGTTGGTGCCGCCCTGAGGCTGGGTGGGATCGAAGCGGCGGAAGAATTCCTCGAACGGGTCGGCCTGGGCCTTCACCGGCACGCGCTGCTTGGTCGAAATATAAACCACGGCGGGGGCGAGCTTGGCGGTGAGATCCGCAAACGACATCGGCGCGCCGGGGCGCGGTGCAAGCGCGGACGTGCCGGGCTCATTCTGGGCGACTTGCGCGCCGGCCTGGCCGGTGGCGAGCGAGAAGGTCGTCCCCCCGAGCAGCAGGGCCATTGCAACCCCGTAGGCGTAGCGCACTTTTCCGGACTCCTTCGACGTCATCGATACTCCATCAATTCGGGTAAGACGCAAGGCGCTAATGTCGCCTCCGCATGAACCCCGTTTGAACGTTTCGGGGTCCAAACGCCTCCTAGCGCGAGCGTCCAGTGAATTCCTTCAGATATTCGTTCTGCGGCGACAAGACGACGGTTGTCGGGGCGAGCTTGTCTACCCCGTTGGGCACGAAGGTCGTCCGATAGCTCTGCATCGCGCGGTAGAAATCATAAAAGTCGGGGTCCTTGCCGAAGCTCGCCGCATAAGTTTGCGCAGCCTCCGCGTCCGCTTCAGCGCGGATGATCGCGGCCTGCTTCGCGCCCTGCGCCTGGATTGAACGAGCCTCCTGCTCACGCGCGGTGCGCATGCGGTCGAACGCCGCCGCGAGCGGGGTCCCTTCGGGCAGGTCAGTCCGTTTGATGCGCACGTCGATGATTTCGACGCCATATTGGCGCGCAATCCGGTTCAACGACAACCGCACGCTGTCCATGATTCCCTGCCGCTCGGGCGTCAGCAGTGCCGCAAACTCGATGCGGCCGAGCTCATTGCGGACTTCGGAGCCCAGGATCGGGCGCAGCTGCTCGGTCAGCTGCTCCTCATTGCCGGCGCGGATGTACATCAGCGTGGGATCGACGATTCGATAGCGCGCGAACGCGTCGACCTGCAGACGCCGCTGGTCGGTCGACAGCACCTGCTGCCGCTGCATGTCGACATCCTGGACGCGCTTGTCGATCCACACCAATTGCTCGGCAAAAGGAATGCGCCAGTTGATTCCCGCGCCCGCGGAGCCGATCGGCCTTCCGGCCTTATATTGATTGTAGATCCGCACCGGCTTGCCAAAGCGGACGACCACCGCCTGCTTTGTCTCGGGAATGATGGGGAAGCTGGCCAACACCAGGAGAAGCAGCACGAAGGCGCCGATCGCGGTGAGCAGCGGATGCTTGCGGAAGGTATTCGTCATTGCTGCGGCTCGCCCTGCTGCTGCTGCCTCTTCACTTCAGGAAGCGGCAGATAAGGCGTGACGCCCGGCGCCTCGATGATTGTCTTGTCGACCTTCGCGAGCACCTGCTCCATCGTTTCATAATACATGCGCCGCCGGGTCACTTCCGGCGCCAGCTTGTATTGCGCATAGACCTTGTCGAACGAAGTCGCCTCCCCCTGTGCTTTCTGTCGCAGCTGCAGGGAATAGGAATTGGCGCTGTTGATATAGGATTGCGCCTGCTGCTGCGCTGCGGTGACCTGCTTGAACGCATCGTTGACGGCGTCGGGCGGGTCTGCCTGCTTGATCGCGATGCCCTGCACCTGAATTCCGGAACGATAGGAATCGAGGATGCGCTGCATGCTCTGGGCCGCCTGCGCTTCGATCTCTGCGCGCCGGTCGCCCATCGCGTCATTGAGGGTGACCTGGCTCACCACCGCGCGCATCGCGCTTTCCGCGACCTCGCGGATGGTTTCGTCGGGCTGTGCCATCTGGAACAAGTAAAGCTCCGGAGTGCGGACGTTCCAGCGCACCGAGTAAGCAAGGTCGATAAGGTTCTGATCGCCGGTCAGCATCAGGTCATCATCGCCGGATGATCCCATGTCGATTGACTGTATCTTCTCGACGTCGAGTTTCTTGACCCGCTCAATCGGCGCGGGAAGCGTGAAGCTGACCCCGGGACCGAGCGTGCGACTGTAGCGGCCGAGTTGCGTCACCACGCCGCGCTGACCCGGAGAAATCGAGTGAGTGCTGGTGAAGACCAGCCAGATCAGGGCGAACCCGATCACTCCCCACAGGATCAGCAAACGGTTGGGGCTGCCAGGCAATCCTCCGCCATCACCGCCGAAG
>JAXDPR010000063.1:0-2645 GCA_034668265.1 Sphingomonadales bacterium | reverse complement strand
TCGGCGAGCGCGAAGATTATCCCGCCGTGGGCAATCCCGTGACTGTTTAGCATGTCGGCGCGAACCACCATCGAGATGCGCGCATAATCCGCCCGCGCTTCCTCGATCTTGATACCCCAGGCCGGGCCGGTGCCCTCGCCGGCAAGCATCTCACGCGCCACCCGGTTCGCGAGTTCGTTTGCGTCCACGCCATCTCCTTCGCTAGGCCAACGGAATGGCTTACGAGACCATCGACTTCAAGGCAGACGGCCCAGTCGCGCGCATAACCCTCAACCGTCCGGACCGGCTGAACAGCTTCACCGCAGCGATGCACGCGGAGCTGCGGGATGCGCTGGCGAGCCTCGGCGACGCGCGCGTGGTCGTGCTGACCGGCGCGGGCCGCGGGTTCTGCGCTGGCCAGGACCTCAATGACCGCGCGGTGGCACCGGACGAAGCCGTCGACCTCGGCGAGACCGTCGAGCAATGCTGGAACCCGCTTATCCGCACGCTGACCTCCCTGCCTCAGCCGGTGATCGCGCGCGTTAACGGGGTCGCGGCGGGAGCCGGCGCCAATATCGCGCTCGCTTGCGACATCGTTGTCGCCGCCAAGTCGGCGAAGTTCATCCAGAGCTTCTCGGCGATCGGCCTCATTCCGGACAGCGGCGGCACCTGGGCGTTGCCGAGGCTGGTCGGCCAGGCGCGCGCGCTCGGCCTTGCGCTCACCGGCGAGCCGCTGCCGGCGGAGAAGGCCGCTGATTGGGGAATGATCTGGAAGGCGGTCGACGACGACCGGCTCGATGCCGAAGTCGACGCCATCGCGGCCAAGCTCGCCTCGTTGCCGCCGCTCGGCCTCGCCGCGATCAAGCACATGATCCGCACGAGCTGGCAATACAGCCTCGACGAGGAGCTAGAGCGCCAGGCAGGTGCGATGCGCCGCCTTGGTTTCACCGCGGATTATCGCGAGGGCGTCGCCGCCTTCCTCGAAAAGCGCCAGCCGAGCTTCAAGGGCCGCTAGCCGCTGCAACCGCCGCTCACTTTCCTTCGTTGCATCCCGGAAAGTAACAGGACGAGGAGAGTATCGTGACCCTGATCATCGTCATCATTCTGATCCTGCTGCTGGTCGGCGCAGTGCCGCGCTGGGGATACAACAGGGGCTGGGGCTACGGTCCGTCGGGTCTGCTCGGCGTCATCCTGATTGTCGTCATCATCCTGCTGCTGATGGGCCGCCTCTAACCGTTCGCTCCTGCCTTTAGGGCGAATCTCCAGGCGGCGCCGGCCAGCATCGGCACGCGCCTGGCCATCTCCTCGGCGCGGGCATGGCTCGCGGTGCCGTCGATCACGCGCTTCTTGATGCCCTGGACGATGCCGGCCAACCGAAACAGATTGTAGGCGAAATACCAGTCGAGCTGGCCTGCCACTTCGACGCCCGATCGCTCCGAGTACCGCTCCACGATCTCGTCGAGCGTCGGGATGCCGAGCCCGTCGAGATCGAGGCCAGCGAGCCCCGCTCCACCGTCCGCGGGCATCATCCATTGCATCGCAAGGTAGGAGAAATCCGCCAGCGGGTCGCCGAGCGTCGCCAGCTCCCAATCGAGCACCGCCGTCAGCTTCCCGTCGCCATCGTAAACGACATTGTCGATGCGATAGTCGCCGTGAACGATCGACGTCCGCGACTGCTCGGGCAGCGTCTCGGGAAGGAAAGCGATCAGCCGTTCCATCTCCGGGAGATAGTCCGTCTGGGAGTCCCGGTACTGGCGCGTCCAGCGCGCGACCTGCCGCTCGAAATAATTTCCCGGCTTTCCGAAGTCGGCGAGGTCGGCGACCGAAGGTTCGATATTGTGAAGTTCTGCAAGCGTGTCGACGAGCTGCTCGTACATCTGGGTGCGTGTCGCCGGATCGAAGTCGGGCAGCGCGCCATCGGCATACGGCCGGCCCTTCGCCAGCTCCATCACATAGAAGATCGCGCCGATGACCTCGGGATCGTCGCACAGCGCCAGCGGCTGCGGCACCGGGAAGCCGAGCGGGCTCAGCGCAGACAACAGGCGATATTCGCGGTCGACCGCATGCGCCGAGGGCAGGAGCTGCCCGAACGGTTTGCGGCGCAGGACGTATTCGCCCGACGCCGCACTAATCTTGTAGGTTGGGTTCGACTGGCCGGACGGGAATTTGGTGAGCGTGAACGGGCCGCTGAAGCCCTCGACATTGGCTTCGAGCCACGCGCCGAGCGCGGCTTCGTCCATCGTCTGGTCCGTCACCGGTACTTCTTGAACTCCAGCCGCGCGATCGCGCGGCGGTGGACCTCGTCGGGGCCGTCGGCGAGGCGCAGCGTGCGGATCGAGGCATAGGCGCGGGCAAGGCCAACGTCCTCGGAAACGCCGGCGGCGCCGAACGCCTGGATGGCGTCGTCGATGATCTTCAGCGCCATGATCGGCGCCGCGACCTTGATCATCGCGATTTCGCCCTGCGCGGCCTTGTTGCCGGCGCGGTCCATCATGTCGGCGGCCTTGAGGCAAAGGAGGCGGCTCATCTCGATATCGATGCGCGCATTGGCGATGCGCTCCTCCCACACCCCCTGTTCGGCGAGCGTCTTGCCGAAGGCGACTCGGGACATCAGCCGCCCGACCATCGCCGCGAGCGCTTCCTCGGCCGCCCCGATGACGCGCATG
>JAXDPR010000062.1:0-4429 GCA_034668265.1 Sphingomonadales bacterium | reverse complement strand
CCGGCCCGATGGCGGAGTGGTTACGCAGAGGACTGCAAATCCTTGCACGCCGGTTCGATTCCGGCTCGGGCCTCCAACCCCCTCGGAAGTTCCGCAGAACTGTTCGATGCAGCGTCAGCACCACTTCCGATGGATCCCGACGATATGGCGAGATGTGTGACGGCCTTGGCTCATGGCCTAAGCCTTCAGCGTCCACTTACCAAGCCCGGCACCGCCAATTAGGCCGGCAGTCTCATCGATGGCATGCTCAAACAGCTCATGCAGCGGTGATCCTTCGTTTCAGGCCGCGCTCCCTTGGCCGGAGGCGCCGGCCCGCGTCCCTCTGGTCGAGCGCAGCCGCCAGCGCGACCGCAAGTTTGAACGTAACTGGACCGAGGGCTTGGGCATCGAGAAACATATAGACATTAGGCACCCGGGCTCATCGTGACGACGCTGACCAATCCATCATTTGGGCTTGAAGAGCATGCACCAGCCTGTCGAGCTGATCGGTCCATTGACGAAATTGCAGCCTGACGGTGCCTGAAAATAGGAGCACGTGCCGCAGCGTGCCTGTCCTTTCGGCGTCATCTGATAGTTCACCGTGCCCTTGGCGACTTTGGCCGTGGCGGCGGCGGCTCCGGATCCGACCCCAATGATCGCGCTGCCTGCGGCGGCGCTGACGTGCAAGAAACTGCGCCGCGAAACTCGCGGTCTTAGAATGCGATCCATGTGAACAACCTCAACGCATTGTTGTCGACGGCATTGGCGCCGGCTCCGTCGAAGTTGTGCCGGGCCCCGTTGAACTTGCCGTACAGCGTGTATTGGACGCCGACGCGCGCATTGAAGAGCGGGCCAAGCGGCCCTTTGCCGTCGGGCCAGAACGTATAGTCGAACTGTCCCATGATGCCGTTGCTATCGGGCAGGCCATTGCCGTCGAAGACGTTGGTGTTGCGGGAGCCGTAAATGTCGAATGCCGACAGGGTCAGCCCGACCCGGTCGCGCAAAGTGTATCGCGCGGCGGCGCGCAGCTCGCTCAACCGATAGCGTCCGCAACCTGGATCGCCGCCAGCGCCGATCAATTCGAGCGCGCAGCTCGCCTGAAGGTTCGCGTGCTCATGCTCATAACGGAAATTGGCCGAAAAGATTTCGGAACCGAGCGGCTTCTGCCACGACAGATCGAGACCGAGGTCCGCATACTGGTCGGTAAGCCCGCTTGAGCGGTCGCGGCCGGGGAAAAGCGCAGCCTTCACGGCGCTTCCTCCGACCTCGAAGGTGCCGCCGCCAATTTTGCTCTGCCAGGCGATCCGGCCGTATGGCGCGACGCCGTGGATTGACCCCGGATCGAACGGATCCGCGCCGAGCCAGTTAAGCGTTCCGCGCGACGGTGACGTGTATCCGCCAGCTTCAATGTAGGCCTTGCCGCCAATCCAGCCATAGGCAGTGACCCCGACAACATTTTGCGCCAGCGCCCCGTCGATCAGCGGCGCCGCGGCCGGAGCCGGTGAAACCGCCGTGTCCGTGAAGGGGAATCCCCAGGCGGGAAGGGTATTCCACGGGTCCTGCACGGTAGGGCTGTTGTTGACCGACAAGCCGAAGATGGAATCCGCGCCGAAGACTTTTGCCTTGGTGACGGCCCTGAGATCAAGGTTATCCCATGCCCATTGTCTAGCGACGCCGTCATAGGTCACTTGGGCAAAGCCGCCGAAATGATTGCCGGCGCCTCCCGCCACGAACAGGCTCGCCTGGTCGAGCGCGAGATTGTCATTTTGACTGAAGTGCTCAGGCGCCGGCACCTGGTCCTTGCGCGTGTGCGTGACCGACGCAATCGCCATCGCTGCCAAAGGGATCGAGGCGTGGGCGCGCAGCGTATAGCCGCCGAGCTTGAACTCGCGACCGAACGGGGTGAGCTCGGGGCCGAAGCCGCCGACATGGCATGCCTTGCACGGCTGTCCGGTCTGCTGCGCGAATGCGGGAACGGCTCGTGCCGCTCGCGTCGCGAGGAGCGTAGCCGTTCCGATCAGCGCAAGCCAGGCCAGCCATGAGACGCCAACGATCTTTGCCGTCCGCGCGTCGCACAGCGGCGCCATCGGCGGGTTGGGTACAGTACCCAAGACCATCTCCCTTATCTGTTGTTTGAGACGGTGGGCTGACCCGCCCAAGAGATGCGGGTCAGCCTCTGGCCGCCGACCGGATTACAGCGGCTGCTGGTTCGAGCAGGCGACGTCGTATTGCGAAACGCTGGCCGTGTTGCGCGAATTCTGTGGCGCGTTGCCCGCGTAGTGCGAGCCTGCGGTGCTACCCTCGCCGGAGAATGGCGAACCGCCGCCTGGCGCGCTTGCCGAGTTGCCGGGCGTCACTCCCGCTTCAGGGCCGCCCAGGTCCTCGCACGACTGGCCGGGCTGACCGTTGGCGTTGCCACTATTCAGGTGCCAGTAGTTGGTACCGTTGATGTAGCCGTTGCCGGGCGGCACGGCTTGAGCGGACGCGAGCGCCGGCGCGAATGCCAGCGCCACTGCGCCGAGCATGAGAATCTTGGCCTTCACCATGAGAAGCTCCTTCTGATGTTGCTCACCGAGGGCCGGGCCGCGCTCGTGGGGGCTGAACGGCTATCGCGACCTGGCTCTCGGCGGCTCTGGTAAGTGCCGCGGCAGCCGCGATCGGTTCACCCTCCGCCGCGCGAGGGGCGCAGTTCACCTCACAATGCGCTGCTTATCCCGACGACCAGTGCGTTTCGGCGGTGCCCTCGGCCGCTGTAGATCTCCGAGTGGCCGGTGCGGGTCGTAAATGCGGCGTGGAACGTGATCGGGCCAATGCGCTGGGCGAGGCCAATGCGGGCGTCCATCTGAGCGCGCGACTCTGGGTTGTAATCGCCCCTTTGCAGCGGGACGAGCAGGCCGATTGTCCCATCGAGCAGGAGCTTCGGCATCAGGTCCACATGGCCGTTGACTTCGCCGTGCAGCATCCACCGCACTCCACCGAGATAATCGGGCGAGATCGAAACTCGCGCGCCGATCAGCTTGCCCGAAAGGCCCGCATAGACTTCGGAATAATTCCGCCCGGAGGCGACGCCGGAGTAATGCGAATAACGCGAGTGGACGATTCCAACGTCCGCGGTCAGTCCGGTGCCGAAACGCGTCGCATAGCCCCCGTTCAGCGCGACACCGAGCGCCTTCAACCCCTCATGCCGGGTGACGACCACGCTCCCTGACGCAGTGCCATACAACCCGTTCGGCGCATCGTAAGACAAGTCGAGGATAGCGACGGGTTGGCCATCGCTCAGCGAGATCCCGCGGAACCGGTCGTCGCTGAAGACCGACGCGACCGCACCAACCTGAGCTTGCCCTGGCGATGCAACCGCGCTCGCGGCGAAGAACGCGATCAGCGCGCGGGCGCCGAAGTGCCTACCGATGGGCCCCCGCGAGCGCCGACCGGCTCGGGTTGCAAATGCACTCACACGCGTCGATCGCCCGAACCAGGGTCGCGCAAGCGTCGATTGGCCCGCCCCGACCCTGAGAAACAAAAGCAAGGGGCGCCCCGCGGCGCCGCTCGCGGATCAATGCGACGAGGCCGCTGACATGGGCTGCGGCGAACGAGCTGCCGTTGACGAGAAACCATCTGCCTCCTGGCTCAGTAGTCGGCACGTCGCGGCCCGGGGCAAGGTAGACCTCGCCGTGCGGCCCAGCCACTGGCGCATCCGCGACGGCAATAACGCCGGGAACCGACGCCGGGAACCCGCCGCCCGATAGCTTGGGATCGAATGCGGCGACGACCGTCATGCCGCGAGCGTAGGCGATCTTCAGGATTTCCCGGAGCAGCTTGGCATCGGGTCCGCTGAGGCTGAGGTTGATGACATCGGCCCGGTTCTCGACCGCGAAATAGAGCGCCTTGGCAAGGCTCAGCGTGTCGCATGTCGTGGACGCGCGGCCCTGTGAGCAGGCGCGGAGCCCAAGCAGCTTCGTGCCGGGAGCCACACCAACGATGCCGGCAGGATTATCGCCCTTCGCGGCGATGATCCCGGCGACTGCGGTACCATGCTGTTCGGCTACGAGCGGCTGCCCTGAAACGAAATTGCGATTGATCGCTATCTGCCCCGCGAGAGCTGGGTGGCGCTCGTCGATCCCGCTATCGACCACCGCGACGCGAGTTCCGCGGCCGCTCGCCATCCGGTGCAGGTCGGCCAGGCGCCATTGTGTTGTTGTAGGCTCAGCGCCGAACATCGGATCGTTGGGCGGTGTTTGGGCCGCACCGCCGCGCGATGTGTACAGTTCGACGGGCTCGGCCCAGGAAACGTCGGCATCATGGGAAATCTGCTCGGCCACGGCGTTTGTCGACCGGCCATCAGGCACAACCATCACGAAACAATCGACTCCGATCACCGGCATCGGCCATTCCTCGACAAAGGTCAGACCATATTTGTGGGCAATGCCACGCGCGACGCGATCACGGGCGC
>JAXDPR010000061.1:0-8140 GCA_034668265.1 Sphingomonadales bacterium | reverse complement strand
CGAGGTCGAGCCGGCGCGTCTGCGGGTCCATGACAACGTTCTCGAGCACGGTGCCGAAACGGTGCGACGCTTCCCAGATCTCCGGCTCGGCTTCTTTCGACAGCTTGATGGCTTTCGCGTAGCAGCCGCCTTCGAGGTTGAACACGCCGTCCGCCGACCAGCCGTGTTCGTCGTCGCCGATGAGCGGGCGGTTGGCGTCGGCCGACAGCGTCGTCTTGCCGGTGCCCGACAGGCCGAAGAAAATCGCGGTGTCGCCCTTCGGCCCGATATTGGCCGAACAGTGCATCGGCATGATGCCCTGCGGCGGCAGGATGAAGTTCAGCAGCCCGAACACGCCCTTCTTCATCTCGCCGGCATAGGCGGTGCCGCCGATCAGGATGACCTTCTTCTCGAAATTGACCGCAATGACGGTCTCGCTGCGGCAGCCGTGGCGCTCGGGATCGGCCCGGAAGCTCGGAAGGTCGATGATCAGATATTCGGGGTCGAAGCCGGGCAGCTCCTCGGTCTCGGGCCGCACGAGGAGCGTGCGGATGAAGAGATTGTGCCAGGCCAGCTCGTTGACCACCCGCACCCGAACCCGATGTTCAGGCTGCGACCCGCCGTAGAGGTCGGCAACGAACAGCTGGTCCTTGTCGCCTAGAGCGAGCAGGAAATCGTCGTAGAGCCGGTCGAACTCATCCGGGTCCATCGGCTTGTTGGTCTTGCCCCACCACACGGTGCTGTCAGTCGCCCCGTTGCGAACGATGAACTTGTCCTGCGCGCTGCGGCCGGTGTGGCGGCCGGTCCTGACCACGAACGGTCCGTCCTTGGCGAGCAGCCCTTCGCCGCGGCGCACGGCATGCTCGACCAACGGCGCCGTCTGGAAATTCCAGAAGATTTCTGCGCCAGTGGCGATGTTTTGCGCTTCAAGGCCGCTGTTCGGGACCCGATTACTCACTCGAACTTTCCCTCTGTTAATGGCCAAAACGGCGGCGGCCGATGGGCTGCCGCCGCATACGTATGCATATGGCTGCCCTATAAGCCGGATAGGCCCGCTGGGTCAAAGCCGGAGGGCTTCGCTTGTTTCACCGCGGCACGCTGGTTAAGCGCTCGCTTGAGGTCAGGCCCGGGAGGTAAAGCGACAAGGATGACTCAGGTGATCGCGCTGGTCGACGATGACCGAAACATCCTGACTTCAGTGTCGATCGCGCTCCAGCAGGAGGGCTTCGTCACCCGAGTCTACGCCGACGCTCAGCTCGCGCTTAAGGCGATCGGCGACAACCCGCCCGACCTTGGTGTGTTCGACATCAAGATGCCGGGCATGGACGGAATGGAGCTGCTTCGGCGGGTGCGGGCATTCAGCTCCATGCCGGTCATCTTCCTCACATCCAAGGACGATGAGTTGGACGAGGCGCTCGGCCTAGCCATGGGCGCAGATGACTATATCACCAAGCCGTTTTCGCAGCGGCTGCTAATTGCGCGGATCGGCGCGATACTTCGGCGCCAGGAGCTCGAGCGCGGAGACTCGACGGCGAGCGAGACGGAGGCTGAACCGCCGCCGCTCGAACGGGGCCGGCTGACCATGGACCCGGCGCGGCACAAGGTGCTGTGGGACGGACGCCTCGTCAGCCTTACCGTGACCGAATTCCTGATCCTCGAAACGCTAGCTCAGCGCCCTGGGGTGATAAAAACGCGCAACCAGTTGCTCGACATCGCCTATAGCGACGACGTCTATGTCGACGACCGCACCATCGACAGCCACATCAAGCGCATCCGGCGCAAGTTCCGCGCCGTCGACCCCGCGTTCGATTCGATCGACACGCTCTATGGCGTCGGATATCGTTTCGACGAGCAGTGACGACGCCGATCTCCGGCTGAAATGGTCGGGCCGCTTCAGCCTCAAGTACCGAATACTCGCGCTGAACCTGCTGACCGTGCTGCTTGTCGCACTAAGCACCATCTACCTCGACGCGTTCCGCAACCGTCTGAGCGAAGAGCGGGTGCGCCAGACTCGGCTGGAGGCTGCGGCCACGGCAAGCGCGCTGAACGCCGCAGGCAACGAACGGCGCGACGCGATTCTCGCGGCCGTGTCGCTTTCGACCGGCAGCCGGCTGAGGCTGTACGACGGCGATGGCCGGCTGCTCGCCGACAGCTGGCAAATGACCGGACCAACCTACCAGCTCGAGGACCCGCGGACACAAAACTGGACTTTCCACGTCGCCCGCGCCCTCGACCGCGGATTTAACCTGCTGGTCGGAGCGCCGCGGCTCCCGCCGTTCGTCGAGCCGGCGCCGGACCGGCTGCAGTCCTGGCCCGAAGGCGTCATCGCCAAGGTCCGCGGCCGCGCAGTCACCATGATCCGCGACGCCCCGGACCTGACTCCCGTCATTTCCGCCGCTGTGCCGGCGGCCGGCAATGTTCTCCTCGTCACGGCCAACGACCCCGCGTTCACGCGCACGGTGCGCGACCAGCGCGGCTTCATTCTCGCGGCCATGGCGGTTCTGATCGTCATTTCAGTGCTCCTGTCTTCATTCCTTGCGAGAACCATCGTCCGGCCGCTTCGCCGGCTGGCGATTGCCGCCCATCGCGTCCGGCTGGGCCGGGCGCGCGAGGTCAATGTCCCTCGCCTCCCGGACCGGATCGACGAGATCGGGATGCTCGCTCGGGCCGTTTCCGACATGAGCCAGTCGCTTCGCCAGCGGATCGATTCGATCGAAGGGTTCGCCGCCGACGTAAGCCATGAGCTCAAGAACCCCCTCGCCTCGCTCCGCTCCGCCGTCGACGGGCTCGAGCGCATCGATGACCCTGTGCTTCGTTCCAGGCTGACCACGGTCATCCGCGACGACATTGCCCGGATGGACCGACTGATCGGCGACATTAGCGAGGCGGCGCGGACCGATGCCGAGCTTCACCGCGCGCACTTCCGTGCGGTCGACCTAGGCGGGCTGATCGAGCAGCTCGTTCAAAGTTGGGAAACCCGCCGTGAGACGGGCAATGCGCGCATTGCCTTCGCCCGCCCACGCAAGGATAGCGCGGTGGTGATGGGGAAACCCGACCGGCTCGCCCGAGCGCTCAACGCGATCCTCGACAATGCGGTCAGCTTCTCACCGCCGGGCGGCCTCATCGAAATCGCCGTTTCGCGTGTCGGCGACGACGTGCTGATCCGCATTGACGACGAAGGTCCAGGCGTCCCGGCCGAGGCCCGTGAGGCGATTTTTAACCGCTTCCATTCAGTACGTCCGGACGCCGAGGATTTCGGACGCCATTCCGGCCTCGGCCTTGCCATCGCCCAGGCAATCGTCAATGGCCATGACGGAGAGATTGACGTGCAGGACCGCAACGACGCACCATCCGGCGCCCGCTTTACCATCCGCCTTCCGGCCGCAGACCTGCAATGAGCCAGATGAATCCAATGCGCGGACCGCGCCTCAGTGCCGAGACGCTCCACGCCAGCACGGTCGCCCTCGACGGTCGCGCCGTGTTGATCAGCGGCCCTTCCGGTTCGGGCAAGTCAGACCTTACGCTGAGGCTGCTCGACCGCGGCTTCGTCCTCGTCAGCGACGACCAGACGATCGTCAAGAAGGACGGCGATCGCCTCGTGGCGACCGCGCCACCAAACATCGCCGGCAAGCTTGAGGTCCGCGGCATCGGCATCGTCGAGATGGAACGCGCGGACAACGTGCCTATCGCGCTGGTGGTCGAGCTGACCAGTGAGATCCAGCGCCTTCCCGACGATAGCCGCGAGCGCCTGATCCTCGGAGTCCAGGTGCCGCTGATCAACATCGACGCCGCCACGGCTTCGGCACCGTCGAAGGTCGCGCTGGCGCTCAACCGAATGGGCCTTCGCTTCCAGTGAGCGGGAAGCGGCGACTGCCGCGCCTACTGCTCGTCACCGGAATGTCGGGGGCGGGCAAGTCCACGGTCCTCGACGCACTCGAGGATATGGGCTGGGACGTTGTCGACAATCTCCCCGCCGACCTGTTCCAGCAGTTCGTCAACGGCGGCGGCCAGCGCAGCGCCAATGCGGCGATCGGGATGGACGTGCGCAGCCGCGGCTTCGACCCGGAAACGCTTGGGCAGCTGATCCATTCAATCGACGGCGTCGAAGGCGAATTGCTCTATCTCGACTGCTCCGGAACCGAGCTGATGCGGCGGTATGATGAAACGCGTCGGCTTCATCCGCTTGCCCCCGATCGTCCACCCGAAGATGGTATAGCCCGCGAGCGCCAGTTGACCTGGCCGCTGAGGACTGCGGCCGACAGCCTGATCGACACCACCGACCTTTCTCCGGCGGAGCTGCGTGACGAATTGCGGCGTCGGTTTGGCGGCGATTCCGACCAGCCCGTGCTGACCATCGCCTCCTTTTCCTTTGCGCGAGGCATTTCGCGTACCGCCGACCTCGTGTTCGACCTGCGGTTCCTGCCGAACCCCCATTGGGTCGAGGACCTCCGGCCATTGACCGGCATCGACCAACCGGTTCGCGACTATCTCGGTCAGGACCCGTCCTGGAGCGAGACGATGGACCGCATCGAATCGCTTCTCATCGACTGGATTCCCCGCTACTGGGCCGCCGGCAAAAGTTACGTGACCGTCGCGTTCGGATGCACAGGAGGGCGGCACCGCTCGGTGGCCGCGGCAGTCGAAATGGCGGAACGGTTGCGTGGCGCCGGATTTGCACCGAATGTGCGTCACCGTGATCTCGCCTCTACGCCGAGGGATACGATCGAACGGCACCCCGGGCGCTTTCCGGAGAGCGAGGACGAGTTGAATCGATGATTGGACTAGTGCTGGTGACCCATGGCCGGCTCGCGGCCGAGTTCGTCACCGCGATGGAACATGTGGTTGGGCCCCAGGAAGCGATCGAAGCGATCTGCATCGGCCCCGACGACGACATGGAAGGCCGCCGCAAGGACATTGCCGCCGCCATTGCCACGGTCGACCAGGGCCAGGGCGTGATCATCCTCACCGATTTGTTCGGGGGCACTCCGTCTAACCTCGCGATCAGCCTGATGAAGACCGAAAACGTCGAGGTCATCGCCGGCGTGAACCTGCCAATGCTGATCCGGCTGGAAGGCGCCCGCAAGGTGATGCCGGTCCACGCCGCGGTCGCCGCCGCGCGCGAGGCCGGCCGCAAATATATTTCCGTCGCCAGCGAGATCCTCGGCGAGGCGGCGGCTTGACCGGCGGCCAAGGTCAAGCAAGCCGCCAGGTCGCGATCACCAATCAACGCGGGCTTCATGCGCGGGCGAGCGCGAAGTTCGTCAATCTCGCCAGCCAGATCGACGCCAAGATCGAGGTCGAGAAGGACGGGCACCGAGTCTGCGGCACGTCGATCATGGGCTTGATGATGCTCGGCGCGGCGATGGGTGACAGCGTCGTCATCCACGTCGAGGGCGACTACGCCGACGAGGCGCTGGCGAAGCTCGCAGCGCTCGTCGAGGAGCGGTTTGGGGAGGATTAATGCCCCGCGAGGTCACCGCCTTTTCGAATTCGTCGGTCAAGCTGCTGCGCTCGCTGCGCGACAAGAAAGCGCGGCGGGCGGAGGGCCTGTTCCTCGCCGAGGGCCTGAGGATCCTGACCGAGGCGCGCGACAGCGGCCGGCTGCCCGAGATCGTCGCCTTCTCTCCGGAAGGAGCGAAGCACCCGCTGGCGGCAGAGATCATCGCCGCGACCGAGGCCGCGGGCGGCGACGCCATCGAGACCAGCGCCGACATCCTCTCGAAGATGAGCGGCAAGGACAATCCGCAGATGCTGCTCGGCGCCTACCGCCAGCCCGATACCTCGCTCGATGGGATCGAGCGGTCGAAGTCCGACCTGTGGATCGTCGCCCAGGCGCTGCGCGACCCGGGCAACATCGGCACCATCTTGAGGACCGGCGACGCGGTCGGCGCGGGCGGCCTGATCCTCGTTGACGACAGCGCCGATCCCTATTCGGTCGAGGCGGTGCGCGCCTCGATGGGTGCGATCTTCACCCAGCAGGTCGCCGCGGCCCGCTGGCCCGAGTTCCTCACCTGGCTTCGCGCCGGCGAAGGCCAGCTCGTCGGCACCAGCCTCAAGGTGAGCCGCGACTATCTCGAAGCCGAATACCAGAAGCCTTGCTTCCTGCTGATCGGCAATGAGCAGCAGGGACTTCCGCCGGACTATGAGGCCGAATGCGACCTGTTGGTCAAAATCCCGATGGCCGGCCGCGCCGACAGCTTGAACGCCGCGATCGCCGCAGCAGTGATGGCTTTCCAGGTGCGGGCGAGCTGGCGGTGACGGAACTCAAGGTTCCAGCCCACGGTTGTTCGGTCATGACCAGATGGAGCGCCCTGCTGCTGCCAATGGCGATCGGAGCCTGCGCGCCTTTGCCTCCACCGCCTCCGCCGCCCTATCATGCGGTCGGGACCGAGCCGTTCTGGGATGTGCTGATCGACGAGCATGACGTCACGTTCACGCTCGCCGGGTCCCAGCCGATCCGCCAGCCGACCCCGAAGGTGATCATCGGTATTGCCGGCGAGATCTATCAAACGCCGCGCATCAACGTGAACATCGTCCACGGCCAATGCAGCGACGGGATGAGCGACCGCGTTTTTCCTGACAAGGTCCAGGTGACGGTCGACGGCAAACGCTTCAGCGGCTGCGGCGGGCTCTGAGACTGAAAGGCCCGGCCGCATAAAGCGACCGGGCCAGCCTCTAACGTCTACTCAGCAGCGGCCAATAAAACGACGGGCGTTTTCATCGGCTTCTGACTTGGACGCAAACACGCCAGGGATAACTACGGCGATCGTCCCCTTGAGAGTGACAAGCATCGCGTACCACTGACCATCACAAGTAGGCGCAGAGGCAATCATGGGTGTACCCATGACTACCTCCATTCCTAAGTTGCCTCAGGTCAGCGGAGGTGCCCTTCGTTCAAGCCGCCGTGGTGCCCGTCTTCGGGGTCGTCTTCACTAGGCTAGTCCACCAGGACAAGTCACCTCACCGAGGTCCCGTCATGCTATGCCTCGACAGCCTCGGTGTCACTGGCAGGCAAATCATTTTCTTGTGGATTTCGGGGAATGACTGTCAGCTTGGTCAGCGGTCGCGGCGCGATTTCGACCATCGGCGGCGTCTCAAGGGATTTCGCACTGCCGGCGCCCAGCGTCTCGAACCGCTTGGCCTGGGTCAGCACCTGGCTTTCGAAGCTGCCGACCATCTGGTTGTAGGCGCCGTTGGCGGTGGCGAGGTTCTTGCCGACCCGCGTCATATGCTCATTCATCGTCGCAAGCCGCGAGTGCAACTCTTTGCCGAGATTTGCGATTTCCTGGGCTGCTTCGGCTAACCGCTCCTGCCGCCAAATGCTCGCCACCGTCTTGGCGATGGCGACCAGGTTGGTCGGCGTCGCGAGCAGGACGCGCCGTTCGAACGCCCAGTCCCACAGGGTCGGGTCCTGCTCGAGCGCGGCGGCGAGGAAATGTTCGCCGGGGATGTACATGATCACATAATCGGCGGCGTCGCCGAACTGCGCCCAATAGGCCTTCGAGCCGAGCTGTTGCGCGTGATTGCGCATCGAGGCGACATGCGCCTTGAAGCAGGCCTGCCGCTTCTCCTCGTCAACTTCGTCGCAGGCGTCGAGATAGGAATTGAGCGAGCATTTGGCGTCGATCACGAGTTTGCGCCCGCCGGGCAGATTGACAATGACGTCGGGCCTGAGGCGCCCGTCGTCAGTGTCGACCGAAACCTCGGTCTGGAAATCGACGTGCTCGCTCAGGCCCGCCTGCTCGAGGACATTCTTGAGGCTCTGCTCGCCCCAGCGACCCCGCGCCTTGGGCGAGGCCCTGAGCGCGTTGACGAGGTGCCGCGTCTCGTCGCGAACTTGCCCTTGACCCAGCCGAACCAGCTCGACCGCTTCGCGGATGCCGGCATAATGGTCGACCCGCTCTTTCTCGACGGCTTGAAGCTTCTCCTGATAGGTCTTGAGCAAGGTCTCAACCGGCGACACCGCCTGGGTGAACTTTTCCCCGGCCTGCTCCAGAAATTGCTTTCGCGCTTCACTCAGGAATTTACTGCCGATCTCGTGGAATTGCGCGGACAGGCTCTCCTTCGCCTCCCTGAGCACCTCAATCTGTTGGCTGAACGCTTTCTCGCGCTCCTCCTGCGCAGCTTTCAGCGCCGCGAGATCGCTCACCGCCCCGCGATT
>JAXDPR010000060.1:0-7236 GCA_034668265.1 Sphingomonadales bacterium | reverse complement strand
TGGATCGGAAGACCGAACTTCTCGGCCGCGGCGACGAGGATTCCGCCACGCGCGGTTCCGTCGAGCTTGGTCATGATGAGGCCGGTCACGCCGGCGGTCTCGCGGAACACCTCGACTTGGGCAAGGGCGTTCTGGCCGGTGGTGGCGTCGAGCACGAGCAGGATGTCGTGCGGGGCTTCCGGGTTGAGGCGGCCGAGCACACGACGGATCTTAGACAGCTCATCCATCAGATGCTGCTTGTTCTGCAGGCGCCCGGCGGTGTCGACGATCAGCACGTCTTCGCCCGTCGCGGTCGCTTGGCGGACGCCGTCGAAGACGATCCCGGCGGCATCCCCGCCTTCCTTGCCGACGATCACCGGCGCGCTGACGCGCTCGCCCCAAATCTGCAGCTGCTCGATCGCCGCCGCGCGGAAAGTGTCCCCGGCGGCGAGGAGCACGCCATAATCCTGCTCCTTCAGCCACTGAGCAAGCTTGCCGATCGTCGTCGTCTTTCCCGACCCGTTGACGCCGATCACCAGGATCACGTGCGGACGCGGAAAGCCTGTGATTTCCAACGGCTTGGCGACGGGAGTGAGGATTTTTTCGATCTCGTCGGCGAGTATCGAGCGAAGGCCGCGCTCATCCAGGCGCTCGAACTTCTGCGCGGCTATCGCCTCGCGGATGCGGTGCGACGCTTCCGGGCCGAGGTCGGAGGCGATCAGTGCCTCCTCGATGTCGTCGAGGGTCGAGGTGTCGAGCGCGGCGCGGGTGGTCAGGCCGGTCAGATTGTCGGCAACTCGTTCGGCGGTTTTCTGGAACCCGCCGCGCAGGCGGTCGAGCCAGCTCATGCCAAGACCACCGTCAACTGGTTACCGGCGCTCCCGGTGACGCGCGCGAGGCCGCTTTGACCGCGTGTTGCTCCGGCGATGACGACAGGCGCGAAATTGTCGGTGTGGCCAATGCCGTCGCCCTCGACCAGGATCGGCTGGACCGTGCCCGCCATGCTGTCGAGCCAGCGAGCGCGCCGCTCGGCGGCCGTGGCGCGGAGGCGCGCGGCGCGGGCCTTCACCAGTTCGCGCTCCAATTGCGGCATGCGCGCAGCGGGTGTGTTCGGCCGGGCTGAGAAGGGGAAGACGTGAGCGGCAACCACGTCGCAATCGTCCAGCAATTTCAGTGAATTGAGCGCCATTTCTACAGTTTCAGTAGGAAATCCGGCGATAAGGTCGGCGCCGATGGTCGAGTCGGCCCGCGCGGTCTTGATCCGCTCGACGGTGCGCACCGCATCGGCCCGGCCGTGGCGCCGCTTCATGCGCTTGAGGATCATGTCGTCGCCAGCCTGCAGCGAGAGGTGGAAGTGCGGCATGAGCCGCGGCTCTCCGGCGATGAGCTCGAACAAGGCGTCGTCGATCTCGATGCTGTCGAGCGAGGACAGGCGCAGGCGGATGAGGCGCGGCTCCGTGGCGAGCAGGCGCTGGCAGAGGTTGCCGAGCCCGCCCTCGTAATCCGTTATGTCGACGCCGGTGAGGACGATTTCCTTCGCGCCGCGGTCGATCTCGCGGGCGACGGCGTCACGGACCGCCTCGAAAGGCAGCGACACGCTGGCCCCGCGCGCCTGCCAGATCGAGCAGAAGGTGCAGCGATGGTCGCAGCCGGTTTGGACCGCGATGAAGCTCTTGACGTTGGCGAGGAGCCCGGATGGCGCCATGACGTCATTCGCCGCTAAGCTGCTGAGCTTGGCCGCATTTCCGACGACCCGCGACACGCCCGGCATCGCCGCGAAGGTTCCCGGATCGAGCTCCGCGGCACAGCCGGTGACCAGGATCCTCGCGTCTGGCCGGCGGCGATGCGCGCGGCGGATCGCCTGGCGGGTCTGGCGCACTGCCTCGTTGGTGACCGCGCAGCTGTTGACGATGATCCAGTTCTCGCCCGCGGGCACGCTCCGGGCGATGGTTTCACTCTCCGCGAAGTTCAGGCGGCAGCCGAGCGTGACCGTCTCGACGCTCATTGCAGCGCCTCGAGGTCAAGCTCGCCGCTGAAGACGTGTGTTGCGGTGCCGCGCATGCGGATTGGCTGACTCGGTTGCCATGCGATGGTCAGCGACCCGCCGGGCATGGTCACCCGCACCGGCGAGGACACACGCTTCGCCTTGATGGCGGCGACCGCCGCAGCGCAGGCGCCCGTGCCGCAGGCGAGCGTAAGCCCCGCGCCGCGCTCCCAGGTCATGAGCTGAATGCCGCCATCTTGGAGCTGAGCAACATTGACGTTGATTCGCTCGGGAAAAGCAGCGTCATTCTCGATGGTTGGACCAATTTCCTCAATCGGAATGGCGCCAAGGTCGTCGACGAAGAAGACGAGGTGCGGATTGCCGACGTTGAGCGCCATCGGATGTTCGAGGCCGTCCCAGGCCATCGGCAGGGCCGCAGTGTCCATCGCATAAGCGAGGGGGATCTCGTCCCAGCCGAAGCGCGGCTCGCCGATGTTGACCTCGACCTCGTCGCCCAGGTTCTCGCCTTCGAGCAGGCCGCCATCGCTCTCGATCCGCTTGGCGCCGGTCAGCTGCACCACGCAGCGCGTTGCATTGCCGCAGCTTTCAACCTCGCCGCCGTCGCTGTTCCAGATCCGCATCTTGAGGTCGGCACTGTCGCTCGGCTCGAGCACGATTAGCTGGTCGCAGCCGACGCCAGTTCGGCGGTCGGCTATGGCTTTCGCTAGCGACGAGGTGACCCCGAACGGCTTGTTGCGCGCGTCCACGATGACGAAGTCGTTGCCGAGGCCGTGCATTTTGTGGAAGGGGCGACGCATTGGGCGCGTGACTTAGGAAGCGGCCGGGCGCAAGTCCACCAGCGAGGGACCGGATCGAATGCAGAAAGCCGCGAACGACGTCATGCAATCCATCATCTTCTCGGCCATCATCGATGCCGTCGCGGCCCTAAAGCGCGCGTCGGGCGGACTGCCCAACCAGTTGCTGCGCGATGTGCAGGCGATCCATCCCAACGTGACCCTTGCCGATTTGCCGAAGGAGCTGCAGGACCAGATCGCCGAAAGCACCCGCTCGGCCTTCGGCCAGCTCCTGAAGGAAGGCTATGCTGTCGGCCCGCGCCAACAGATGCAGCAATCGCGGCCGATGGATCGGGTACCCGAACGGCAGCGGCCAGATCGCCGCGGGCCGCCGCGTGGCCCATCGCAGGGTCATCGACGAGGCGGGCGCCCGCCCAAGGGCGGCGGCAACGGCGGAGGCGGCAAGCCGGGCGGCGGTGGCGGAGGCAATCCGCGCGGTTGAACTTGAAGGCGTAAGCGGCTAAGCGCCGCCGCGTCTTAACGGACATACATCGATGTTGAGCGCCCAAGGGTGCCCGCCGGCCAACGAGGTTTCGTTCGCCGGCGAATTTTGCGTTTTATCCTCCCCTGCAATCTAGGGGAGGATGAAGAAAGGATTTGAATGTTCGACACGTTGAGCGATCGGCTCGGCAGCGTATTCGACAGGCTTCGCGGGCGCGGCGCGCTTAGCGAGGCGGACGTGCGCGCCGCGATGCGCGAAGTGCGTGTCGCCCTGCTCGAGGCCGACGTCGCTCTCCCGGTCGCTCGCGATTTCGTCGACCAGGTCACCGAGAAAGCCGTCGGCCAGGACGTGCTGCGCTCGGTCACGCCGGGCCAGATGGTCGTCAAGATCGTCCATGACCAGCTGGTCGAGACGCTCGGGGCCGACACCGCCGGGCTGAACCTCGCTGTCGCGCCACCAGCGGTCATCATGATGGTCGGCCTTCAGGGGTCGGGCAAGACCACTACGACGGCCAAGCTCGCCAAGCGCCTCAAGGAGCGCGAGGGCAAGAAGGTGCTGATGGCCTCGCTCGACGTCGCCCGGCCGGCGGCTCAGGAGCAGCTCGCGGTGCTGGGGCGGCAGGCCGCAGTCGATACGCTTCCGATCGTCGCCGGCCAGCTGCCGGCCGACATCGCAAGGCGCGCGCTAAATTCCGCCAAGCTCCAGGGCTATGACGTCGTCCTGCTCGACACCGCGGGCCGCCTGCACGTCGACGACCAGCTGATGGCCGAGATGAAGGCGGTCGCGGCGGCGTCGAATCCCGCTGAAACCTTGCTCGTGGTCGACAGCCTGACTGGCCAGGACGCGGTCAATGTCGCCAAGGGCTTTGCCGGCGAGGTCGACCTTACAGGCGTCATCCTCACCCGCTTGGACGGCGATGCCCGCGGCGGTGCCGCGCTGTCGATGCGAGCGGTCACTGGCAAGCCGATCAAGTTCGCCGGCGTCGGCGAAGCGATCGACAAGCTCGAAGCCTTTCATCCCGAACGGGTCGCGGGCCGAATCCTCGGCATGGGCGACGTCGTCAGCCTGGTCGAGCGTGCTGCGGAGACGATCAAGGTCGAGGATGCGGAGAAGCTCGCGGCCAAGATGGCCAAGGGCAAGTTCGATCTCGATGACCTTTGGGCTCAGCTCCAGCAGATGCAGCGCATGGGCGGCCTCGGCGCGCTCGCGGGAATGATGCCGGGCCTCAAGGGCATGAAGGGCGCGATGGACAAGGCGCAGGACGACAAGGCGCTGGTCCACATGGAAGCGATGCTTTCGTCGATGACCGCCAAGGAGAGGATCAGGCCCGAAATCATCAATGCCAAGCGCAAGATCCGCGTGGCGAAGGGCAGCGGGACCACCGTCCAGGAGGTCAACAAGCTGCTCAAGATGCACCAGGAAATGTCGAGCGCGATGAAGCGCCTCAAGAAAATGGGCGGCCTTGGCAAGCTCGCGGCGATGTTCAGCAAGGGCGGGCTGGAAGGCGCGCTCGGCGGGATTGCGCCGGCGGGCGGACTTCCCGGACTCGGCGGGAACGGAGCGGCTCTCCCAGGATTGGGCGGCTCGCCGTTCAACCTGCCACCCGGATTCGACAAATTCTCAAAGAAATAGAGCGATTTACGAAAGGAACTTATAATGGCAGTTGCAATTCGTCTCTCTCGCGGTGGGTCCAAGAAGCGGCCCTATTACCGGATCGTCGTGGCCGACAGCCGCAACGCCCGTGACGGCCGCTTCATCGAGAAAGTCGGCACCTACAATCCGCTTCTGGCGAAGGACTCGCCCGAGCGCGTCAAGCTCGACGCCGATCGCATCAGCCACTGGCTGAACGTCGGCGCGCAGCCCTCCGACCGGGTGCTGCGTTTCCTCGATGCGGCCGGGATCCGCGAGCGCGCGCCGCGCAACAACCCGCAGAAGGCGGAACCGGGCGAGAAGGCCAAGGAGCGCGTTGAGGAACGAGCGAAGAAGGCCGCTGACGCCGAAGCCGCCGCCAACGCGCCCGCAGAAGAGGTTGTCGCCGAGCGGCAGGAAGAGGCCGAGGCGGTGATTGCGGCTGAGGTCGAAGCCGCCAGCGCCGAGCCGACGCCGGAGGCCGAGAAGGTCGTCGAGGAGTTCGCCGAGCAGTCTCCGCCCGTCGAAGCTACCACCGAGGCGGAGGAAGTCGCCGCCGAGCAGGCTCCGGCCGACACGGCTGACCAGTCGGCCGAGGAGCCGGTCGCCGAGGAAGCAGCCGCCGAAGCCGCGGCGGGCGAAGAGGAAGTCGTCGAGACCCCGGACACCGGCGAAGCCCCGGCCGAGGAAGCGGTTTCCGACCAGCCCGATGCGACCGACGAGGGCGAATCCGCCGAGGCCCCGGCCGAGGGCGCCGACGACGTCGCTCCGCCGACCGAGGATTCACCCCAGGCCGAGACCGAAGAGAAGGCCGAGTAATTGGCTCCTTCGGGCGATCGTGGTGAGCGCAGGATCGCGCTTGCCGCGATCGCCGGGGCGCATGGCGTCAAGGGCGAGGTTCGCCTGAAGCTGTTCAGCGACAGCGCACAAAGCCTGAGGTGCTACGATGCACTGGTCGTTGGAGGCGCCGAGCGGCGCCTCCTCGCTATTCGCGACAGCGGCAAGACCGCGGTGGCACTGTTCGAGGGAGTCGCCGACCGCTCCGCGGCAGAGGCGTTGCGCGGCTCGCTCGTCGAGGTCGACCGCTCCGCGCTGATCCCGCTCGACGATGGCGAATATTACCACGTCGACCTGATCGGCCTCGGCGCCGTCGACGCTGAAGGCAGCTCCGTCGGAACCGTCGTCGCGGTCGAGAATTACGGCGCCGGCGACCTGCTCGAGATTGAGCTTCCGGACGGGAAGCGCTCCCTCATTCCCTTCAAAGCCGGCATCGCCGACCTGGTCGACGGGCAGGTTGTCCTCGATCGCGAATTCCTCGCCTAGCTGCCTTCGCCGGCCTCTACCATTTCGCGTGTCGCTTCGCGCCAGCGCGGATCCTTCGCACAGAGGTCGTTGCGGATGGCGGTTGCGGCCACTCCGCCTTCGCCCATCGCGTGGCTGATCTGGTCGAGCCCGATCACCACGTCGCCCGCGGCGTAAAGCCCGGGAACGCTCGTGCACTGGTTGCTGTCGACCTTGATGCAGGAGTCGTTGGAGAGCGCCGCGCCGACCATCTCCGCCAGCTGCGTGTGCGTGTCGCTGCCGAGCGCCGGATAGATGGTATCGAACGTATAGTGCCCTTCGGCCGTGTCGACCGTGATGCAGTCCTTGGCGATGGCCACCGCCTGCGTGGGTCCGTCGACGCAATCGATCCCCGCGTCCTCAAGCTTTTTATGATCCGCGGGTCTGAGGCGCATCGTTTTGTCGGGCGCAATCAGGGTCAGGTCGGCGGTGAAGCTGCGCAGGAACAGGGCCTCGGCGACGCCGTGGCTGTCGCTCCCGATGACCCCGATCTTCTTGTCAGTGACCTCAAAGCCGTCGCAAATCGGGCAGTAGCGGACCAGACCGCGGGCCAAAGCGTCGTCGTGCAGCTCCTCGTCCATCGGCGGACGGCGATTGGTGACTCCGGTGGCGATCAGCACCGTGCGCGCGGTGGCGCTGCCCGATCCCCAGGTCGCGGTGAAGATGCCACTGTCGCCGTCGCGCTCGAGCTTGGTCACGAACTCGGTTTCGATCTTCGCGCCATATTTGCACGCCTGGTCGCGCATGCGCTGGAGCAGCTCGGTCCCAGCGATGCCCTCCGGAAAGCCGGCGTGGTTGCGGGTGCAGGGGATCCAGGCGGCGCGGCTCTTGCCTCCGTCCACGACGAGAATGTCGAGGTGGAAGCGGGCGAGGTAGATCGCGGCGGTCAGGCCCGCGGGCCCGCCGCCGACGATCAGGCAATCGAGGATAGGCTCGTCCATGCGCAGCCCAATGGATTGTGATAGCGGCGGTTCCATGACCTTCCGCGCCTCGGTCCTGACGCTCTA
>JAXDPR010000059.1:0-4357 GCA_034668265.1 Sphingomonadales bacterium | reverse complement strand
CGGGCCCGACCGCGGTGATGTCGACGACGGTGAGCAGATAGAGCAGGCGCAGCCGCTCGAGGCTCTGCACCTCGTCGGTGAAGTCCTGGATCGTCTTGGGATCGGCGATGTCGCGCCGCTGCGACGTCATCGACATCAAAAGATGCTGGCTCGCGTCGCGCCGCTGTCGGGATCGTCCTCCACCTCCACGTTCGGCTTGGCATCGCCGATATGCGCCTCCGCGGACGCGACCTGCCGCGCATTGGCGAGCTGCCATGCCGGCGGCTCGGCGAGCCAGTAGCTGTCGGGCAGGCGGCGAACATGGGCGCGCGCCGCGCTTGCTTTCCAGCCGAGCTCGGCGGTCAGCTCCTTTTGTCGCCGCTCGACCGTGGCGGCTCGTCCATGCTGCTTATGGCCGAGGCGAAGCCGCTCCTCGGCACCCTCGAACAATGTCCGCAGCAAGGTCCGCTTCCAATCGTTCCACACGCCGGGGCCAACGGCGCGGATGTCGACGACAGTCAGGATCAGGAGGAGGCGCAACCGTTCCGGGCTTTGCACCTGGCCGACGAAATCCTCGATCGTCTTTGGGTCGGTGAGGTCACGCTTGAAGGCGGTCGAGGACAGCAGCAGGTGATAGCGGACCAGCCAGGCGACGGTCTCGGTCTCCGCAGGGTCGAGACCGAAGCGCGGCCCGAGCTTCAGGGCAATCTCTGCGCCGATCTCGCTATGGTTGCCGCCGCGGCCCTTGGCGATGTCGTGCAACAGTACCGCGACATAAAGCACGCGCCGCGAGGCGATCTGCTTGATGATCGCGGTGGAGACGGGATGATCGTTCTTGAGCTCGCCGCGCTCGATTGCGGCGAGCAGGCCGATCGCGCGGATCGAATGCTCGTCGACCGTATAGTGGTGGTACATGTCGAACTGCATCTGCGCGACGACGCGGCCGAAGTCGGGCACGAAGCGGCCGAACACACCGGCCTCGTTCATCCAGCGCAGCACCTGTTCCGGATGCCGGATTGAGGTCAGAACTTCCATGAACAAGGCGTTGGTGCGGGCGTCGCCGCGAATTGCGCGGTCGATCAAGGCCGCGTCGCGGCTTGCGGCGCGCATCGCCGCCGGGTGGATTTCAAGCTGCTCGCGCGCGGCAAGCGCGAACATTTCCAGCAGGCGCACCGGGTCCTTGCGAAAATAATCGTCGACAGGAATCGAGATGCGGCCACGATCGAGCAGAAATCCGCCGAGTCGTTTGGGCCGGCGGCGAATGGTCGGAAGCGCGAAGCGGAAGCCTTTCTTGCCAAGCTGTTCGTCGAGCTGGGCGAGGAACACGCCGGTCAGGTCGCCGACCGTTTTCGCATTCAGGAAATAGAATTGCATGAAGCGCTCGACCGCCGATTTCCCCGGCCTGTCGGCATAGTGCATGATCCCGGCGATCCTCGGTTGGTATTCGAAGCTCAAGCGCTCCTCGGCCCGGCCGGCGAGCAGGTGGAGGTGACAGCGCACTGACCAGAAGAAGCGCTCGGCGCGGTCGAAGCGCTTGAACTCGGCGGCGCTCAACAGTCCGGCGCGCACAAGGTCCGCGGGCTTGTCGACCCCGTGGACATATTTGCCGATCCAGTAGAGCGTCTGGAGGTCGCGGAGGCCGCCCTTGCCGTCCTTGATGTTCGGCTCGACGACGTAGCGGCTGTCGCCCATGCGGAGGTGCCGCGCGTCACGCTCGGCGAGCTTGGCGGCCACGAACTCGGCGGCTGAGCCCGCCACCACTTCCTTGCGGAAGCGGGCCGTGGCTGCGTCGAACAGCTGCTGGTCGCCCCAAACCCACCGCCCCTCGAGAAAGGCGGTACGGATGGTCATGTCTTTTCTGGCAAGCGCGATCAGCTGCGGGACCGAGCGGACCGAGTGGCCGATCTTGAGCTTCAGATCCCAAAGGAGATGAAGCATGGCCTGGGCCGGCTGCTCCTGGTCGGGGCCGGGAGCCTTGGCGGATAGGAACATGAGGTCGAGATCGCTGAACGGCGCCATTTCGCCGCGGCCAGTGCCGCCGAGGCCGACGATGGCGAGGCCGGGCGCCGGATGATGGAGCATTCTGCCGACTATGAAGTCGTAGGTCAGCCGGACGAGCTGGTCGTGCAAGAAAGCGGTGGCCTGCGCTGCTGCGCGGCCATTGCCCGGTTCCTCGGCAAGTCGCTTGGCGATTTCCGCGCGGCCATATTCGAGCGCGCCGCGGAGGATGGTCGCGGCCTCGGCGTTAAGCGATTTGCCCTTTCGCAGGCCGGCGAGGCGATCGCCCAACGCGCGGCGGTCGATGATCGTCCGCGGCTGGCCGATGTCGACCGAGGTCATGTTTCGCGCTCGGCGGCGATGCGCTTCAGTCGGTAAAGCTGCTCCAGCGCCTCGCGTGGGCTGAGACTGTCGGGTTCGATCGCATCGAGCGCTGCTACAAGCGGATCGGGCACACGCTCCGGCTCAGCGGCCGCTGCGAACAAAGGCAGATCGTCCAGGCCCGCCGCGATTCCGCCCGTCGCGTCGCGGCCCGCTTCGAGCTTCGCCAGGACCGACCGGGCCCGCGCGACGACCGCGGGTGGCAGGCCGGCAAGCTTGGCGACGGCAATGCCGTAGCTGCGGTCGGCGGCGCCGTCGGCGACCTCGTGGAGGAGGACGAGATCGCCCTTCCATTCGCGCGCGCGAACATGATGCAGCGACAGGCAGTCGAGCCGTCCGGCTAGCCGCGTCAGCTCATGATAATGGGTGGCGAACAGAGTGCGGCACTTCACCTCGTCATGCATCGCCTCGACCACCGCCCAGGCAATCGCGAGGCCGTCATAGGTCGAAGTGCCGCGGCCGATCTCATCGAGGATGACCAGGCTGCAGGGGCTTGCCTGTGCGAGGATCGCCGCGGTCTCGACCATCTCGACCATGAAGGTCGAGCGGCCGCGCACGAGATTGTCCGAGGCGCCGACGCGGCTGAACAGCCGGTCGACGATGCCGACCTTCGCCCGCGCCGCGGGCACGAAGCTCCCCGCCTGGGCGAGAACGGCGATCAGCGCGGTCTGGCGGAGGAAGGTCGACTTGCCGCCCATGTTGGGACCGGTGATCAGCCACAGCCGGTCGCTCGGCCCCAGCGACAGATCGTTGGCGACGAAGCGCTCGCCGCTGTCGCGCAGCGCCGCCTCGACGACCGGATGGCGCCCGCCCTCGATTTCGAGACACGGCTGGTCGGTCAGCTGCGGCAGGCACCAGCCGCCTGCGGCCGCGCGATACGCATGGCTCGCGGCAACGTCGATGCGAGCGATGCCTTCGGCAGTCGCCGTGATCTGCGGCGCCGCGGCAACCGCGAGCGCGGTCAGCTCCCCGGCATGGGCCGCCTCCGCCGCAAGTGCGTGCCCGCCGGCCTCGATGACGCGGCTCGCTTCCTCGTGCAGCTCGGGCGAGTTGAAACGGACGACACCGGCGAGCGTCTGCCGATGTGTGAAGCCGCTGTCCGGACTCATCAGCTTGTCGGCGTGCCGTGCCGACACCTCGACGTGGTACCCAAGCACCGCATTGTGGCGGATCTTCAATGAGCTGATGGCGGTCGCGTCCCGGTAGCGCGCTTCCAGGGCGGCGATCGCTCGGCGGCCGTTCGATGCTGCGTCGCGCAATGCGTCGAGGTCGCCGTCATAGCCTTCGGCGATATAGCCGCCCTTCGAGGCATCGAGCGGCGGCGATGCGACCAGCGCGCGCGCAAGCCTGTCGATAAGCGTTTCATGTCCGCCGAGCCGGGGCAGCAACGCATCGAGCAACGGCGGCCGGTCGGCCTCGGCTTCGAGATTGCTCTTGAGCGAAGCCGCAGCGCCAAGTCCGTCGCGCAGCGAAGCGAGGTCGCGCGGGCTCCCGCGTGCCGCGGCAAGCCTGGCCAGTGATCGCGCGAAATCGGGCATCGCTTTCAGCGCAACGCGGACGCGCTCCCGCCGGATTGCATCCTCGTGCAGCCAGGCGACCAGACCGAGTCGCTGCTCGATTGCTCGACGGTCGGTCAGCGGTGCGGCGACATCCTCGCACAAAAGCCGACGTCCGGCGGAACTCTGGCAGCGGTCGATCTCGCCGAGCAGGCTGCCCGCAATCCCGCCGGTCACTGACCGCGTCAGTTCAAGACTCTCGCGGCTCGCGGCATCGATCGCCATGTGGCTCGCCCGCGCCACTCGCCGCGGCGCGTCGAGCAAAATGCCCGCGCCTTTTTGCGTCGCGTCGAGATAGGCAAGGAGTCCGCCAGCCGCCGCCAGTTCGGCGCGCGAAGGCGAGCCCAGGCCATCGAGCGTCGCCAGCCCGAAGCGTTTCTTGAGCGCGCGCTCGCCCGCGACGCTGTCGAAGCCGCCCTTGCCTGCCGAGGTGCGGATTCCCG
>JAXDPR010000058.1:0-5790 GCA_034668265.1 Sphingomonadales bacterium | reverse complement strand
TTGGTCGCGGCTTGCGGCAGCGGCAGCCAAAGCCCGCAAGGCGGCGGCAGCGGGCCGAAGGGCCCGATTCCCGTCGGCTATGTCGTGATCCAGCAGGGCAGCGCGCCGATCCTCCAGAATCTGCCCGGCCGGGTCAACGCCTTCCAGGTTTCCGACGTCCGGCCCCAGGTGAACGGAACGATCCTTCGCCGGCTGTTCCGTGAGGGCTCGGTCGTCCGGCAGGGCCAGACGCTCTATCAGATCGATCCGAGCATGTACCAGGCGCAGGCGGCGCAGGCCTCGGCGAATCTGCAAAGCGCCCGCGCCAACGCCCAAGCCGCGCGCACGCTGGCCGCGCGGTACAAGCCGCTCGTCGACCTGCAGGCAATCGCCAAACAGGACTATACGAACGCCGTCGCCCAGTCGCGGATGGCGGATGCGGCGATTGCGCAGAACGCCGCCGCGTTGCAGGCGGCGCAAGTCAATCTGCGGTGGACTCGCGTCCCGGCCCCGATCACCGGCCAAATCGGCCTTTCCAACTACACCGAGGGCGCGCTCGTAACGACGGGCCAGACCAATCCATTGACCACTATCACCCGGCTCGACCCGATCTACGTGGATATCCAGCAATCCGCGTCGGATCTTCTCGCGCTGAGGCAATCGCTCGCCCAGGGCGGTGCCATGCCGACCACGGCGCAAGTCCGCCTCAGTCTCCCCGACGGCTCTGACTACGGCATGACGGGAACAGTCGAATTCAGCCAGGTTTTGGTCGATCCGAGCACGGCCACCGTAACGGTCCGCGCGCGCTTTCCTAATCCGCAGGCGATACTGCTGCCCGGAATGTTCGTCACGGCGCAGTTCGCGCAGGCGATCGATACATCCGCTTTCCTCGTGCCTCAGCAGGCGCTGTCGCGTGACCCGCAGGGCAATGCCACGGTGTGGGTCGTGGGCCCCGGAAACAAGGCGGTGCAACGCATCGTCAACGCTGTCCGGACGCAGGGCGCTTTCTGGGTCGTGACCAACGGCCTGGCAAACGGCGACAAGGTGATCACGCAGGGCACCGGCAACCTCATCCCCGGCTCCCCGATCAAGCCGGTGCCGCAAAATGCGCCGCAGCGCATTCAGGCGCCGCCTCCCGGAGCGAAAGCCGCCAACGCCAAACCCAGCGCGGGCTGAATGTCGAAGATCTTCATCGATCGCCCAATCTTCGCCTGGGTGATCGCGATCATCATCATGCTCGTGGGCATCGGCTCGATCACCCAGCTGCCGATTGCCCAATATCCGGACGTCGCGCCGCCGCAGATCAACATCAACGCGACCTATCCCGGCGCTTCGGCGGACACGCTCCAGAACAGCGTGACCCAAGTCCTCGAGCAGCAGCTCACCGGGCTCGACGGAATGCTTTATTTCAGCTCGTCGTCCACCTCGGCCGGGACCGTTTCCATCACCGCCGTCTTCGCCAAAGGCGTCGTCCCAGACATCGCGCAAGTGCAGGTCCAGAACGCGATCCAGGCAGGCATCTCGCGCTTGCCCCAGCAGGTGCAGCAGCAGGGCGTTCGAGTCACCAAGTCGAACCCAGATCTACTGATGATCATCGGCGTCTACGACACCACCAACCGGAGCACCAACGTCGACGTCGGCGACTGGCTGGTGAGCAACGTGCAATATCCAATCGGACGCTTGAACGGCGTCGGCCAGGTCAGCGTCTTCGGTTCGCAATATGCGATGCGGATATGGCTCGATCCCAACAGGTTGCGGGCGGTCCAGCTGATGCCGAGCGATGTGACGGCCGCCATCCTAGCGCAGAACACGCAGGTCGCCGCGGGCGAAGTCGGCGGCGTGCCGCAGCCCGACACGCAAATGCTCGACGCGATCGTCACCGCCCAGTCGCGGCTACAAACGCCCGATCAGTTCCGCAACATCATCGTCAAGAACGACCCCTCGGGCGCGCGAGTTCTTCTCGGCGACGTCGCGCGGGTCGAACTTGGGGCAGAGAATTATTCCACGGTGGCCCGCGTCAACGGCCACCCAGGCGCCGGCATGGGCATCAACCTGTCGCCGGGCGCCGACGCCTTGAAGACCGCCGACCTCGTCAAGACCACGGTCGCGCAGCTCGCGAAGAACCTTCCGCCCGGTTACCAATATGCCTTCGCCTACGACACGACCGAATTCATCAAACTGTCGATCCAGGAGGTCGTGAAGACCCTGGTCGAAGCGATGATCCTCGTGATCATCGTCATGTTCGTGTTCCTGCAGAGTTGGCGGACGACGATTATCCCGGCGGTCGCGATTCCGGTCGTGTTGCTCGGCACGATGGGCATGCTCTCCATTTTGGGCTTCTCGATCAACACGATGACCATGTTCGGACTCGTGCTCGCCGTGGGACTGTTGGTCGACGATGCGATCGTTGTCGTCGAGAATGTCGAGCGCATCCTGGAGGAACAACCCGAGCTCACAGTGCGCGACGCGACGATTCAGTCGATGGAGCAGATCCAAACTGCGCTGATCGCAATCGCGCTGGTCCTGTCGGCGGTGTTCCTCCCGATGATGTTCTTCGGGGGGTCAACGGGCGTCATCTACCGCCAATTCTCGGCGACCATCGTGTCGGCGATGGCACTGTCGGTGTTCATTGCGCTGACCTTAAGCCCTTCGATCGCCGCGACCGTGCTCAAGCGCAAGCACGGGACAGCCAAGGACTCCTGGCTCGCCCGCACAGCGCCGTCCGTCGGGCACGCGATCGAAAGGGGACGCACGAAGTTCAACAACGGTTTCCAGCGGCTGATCCATTGGTATGTCAACAACGTCGAGCGCGTCGTCGAGCGGAAATGGCTGTTCCTGGGCATCTACGCGGGGATCTGTGTGATCCTCGCGCTGCTGTACGTCCGTCTCCCCACGGGCTTCCTGCCGACCGAGGACCAAGGCGCGATCACCGTACAATACCGGCTGCCGCCGGGGGCGACGCTTGGGCAAACAACCCAGGTCCAACGCGCCATCGAGAACTATTTCCTAAACGGACCGGAAAAGAAGAACGTCAGCCAGTATTTCACCGTTGCCGGCGGCGGCCAGGGCCTCAGCGGACAGAATACCGGCCAGGCGTTCATCAGCCTTGCCCCGTACAATCTTCGGTCCGGTGCGCAGAATGCCGCCGATGCCATCGTCAAGCGCGCCTCGGCGGCATTTCACGGCTTCCGCAATGCACAGGTTTTCGTCCTGATACCGCCTTCGATCCGCGGTCTCGGCTCGGCATCCGGATTCACCATGGAGCTCCAGAATTCGGCCGGCATGCCCCAATCCCAATTCTCGGCCATCAGCGGCCAGCTCCAGCGCGCCGCGAATGCGGACCCCAACCTGACGCAGGTGCGGCTCAGCCAGCTGCCGGATACGGCGACGCTCAAGGTCAACGTCGACCAGCCAACGCTCGCGTCGCTGGGCGTCAATTCGGCCGATGTGAACTCCACGATCTCCGCCGCCTGGGGCGGGGTCTATGTGAACGACTTCGTTGACCGCGGCAGGGTCAAGCGCGTGTTCGTCCAGGGCGATGCGCCCTATCGCTCGGAACCGTCGGATATCGATCAATGGTCAGTTCGCAACAACCAAAGTCTGATGGTGTCGTTCGCTTCGTTCGCGCAAACCGGCTGGAGCACCGCCCCGGTCACGCTGTATCGCTTCAACGGCATCCCGGCCTTTGAATATCAGGGCAGTCCGGCGGCAGGGCAGAGCTCGGGCCAGTCGATGACCGAGATTACCAAGCTCGCTTCGCAATTTCCCGGCGTCAGCGTTGCCTGGTCGGGACAGTCGTACCAGCAGCTCTTGTCGTCGGGTCAGGCCCCGATCCTCTATGGGATATCGCTGATCGTCGTCTTCCTGTGCCTGGCAGCGCTCTATGAAAGCTGGACGATCCCGGTCGCGGTTCTGCTCGTCATTCCACTCGGCCTCGTCGGTGCGATTGCCGCGGTTACGCTGCGCGGACTCCAGAACGACGTCTACCTCCAGGTCGGACTGATCACCACCATGGGCCTCACCGCCAAGAATGCGATCCTGATGGTTGAATTCGCCGAGCGTGAGGAACTGGCGGGCAAGCGCGTGATCGACGCGGCGATCGAGGCCGCGCGCATCCGTTTGCGCCCGATCCTGATGACCAGCTTCGCCTTCATTTTCGGTGTCATGCCGCTTGCCATTTCGACCGGCGCCGGCGCCAACAGCCGGATCGCGATCGGCACGGCGGTGATCGGCGGCATGCTGACCGCGACCATACTCGCGGTCTTCTACATCCCATTGTTCTTCGTGCTCGTCCGCCGCGGGGTCCGTGACGGCGTTGCCGCGCTCCGCGATCGGCTGCGCAAGCGCAAGGAGGCCAAAGCATGAAGCGCGCCGTCGCCCTTGTCACCTTGCTTGCGACCGCCTGCTCGACAATGGAGCCGAGGCTCGGTCGGCCGGACCCGGCGATCCCGCCGTCCTGGCCGGTCGGCAGCCCGTATTTAACTCAATCGGAGGCTGCGCTTCCGGCCGTCACCTACAAGCAAATCCTCACGGACGTTCGTTTGCAGACGCTGATCAGCCAGGCACTGGTCAACAACCGCAACCTGATGATCGCCGCGTCCAACATCGCCGCGGCGCGCGAGCAATATCGTATCCAGCGCGCACAACAGTTCCCGCAGCTCGATGCCGCCGCCGGGGTCACGGTGACTGGCGAGCGTTCGACTTCCAGCTCAAGCAGCGGCTCCTCTTCTTCGTCCAGCTCGAAGGTGGTCGCGAATTACACTGCGGGTCTGAGTGTTCCGAGCTTCGAGCTCGACTTGTTCGGCCGGCTGCGCTCGCTGACCCACGCCCAGCTCGAGCTTTATTTCGCGACCGAGGCAGGAGCGCGAGCGACTCGCCTGACGCTCGTCGCCGACATCGCCAGTGCGTGGCTCACCTACGCGGCGGATTCCAGCCTCCTCCTGATCTTCACGCAGACCGCGGCGAGCGCCCAGGAAAGCGTCCGCATCACACGCCTGCGGCTCGATGCGGGCGTCGCACCGCGCTCCGATCTCAGCCAGGCGGTCGAGATTCTCACCCAGGCGCAGGCCGACCTTGCGCAACAGCGGACCTTCGTGGCGCAGGACGTCAATGCCCTGCAGCTGCTGGTCGGAGCGCCGATCAACCGGGCCCTGCTGGCCGGCTCGATCGACGAGGCCGGGGCGACGATCGCGGATCCGCCGGCAGGGGTGAATTCCTATGTGCTGCTGCGCCGCCCCGACGTGGTCCAGGCCGAATACCAATTGCGCGCCGCCAATGCGAATATCGGCGCCGCGCGGGCGGCCCTGTTCCCGCGGATCACCCTGACCGGTCTTCTCGGCTTTGCCAGCTCCGCGCTGGCAAGCCTGTTCACCGGCGGCGCGTTCGGCTGGAGCGCCGGAGCCAACGCCGCCTACACCATCTTCCAGGCCGGCGCCGGGCACGCCAACCTGCGGCTTACGGAAGCGCAGCGCAACGCCGCGCTGGCAAGCTACCAGCTGGCGATCCAGACTGCGTTCCGCGAAGTTGCCGACGCGCTCGCGCGCCGCGGCACCATGGACGAGCAGCTTTCGGCAATCTCCCGCAACCAGGCTGCAGCGGCGGACGTCTATTTGATTGAGGAAGCGCGCTACAAGGCCGGCGTCGACCCCTATCTGAGCCTGCTCGTGGCCCAGCGCTCTTATTATTCAGCCCAGCAGGTCTATGTGGCAACCAAGCTCGTCGCCGCCCAGAACCGCGTGACCTTGTACCAGTCGCTCGGCGGCGATTCGCTGCTCCAGACCGCTCCTTTGTGCGCGGTCAGCTATGTCAGCA
>JAXDPR010000057.1:0-8464 GCA_034668265.1 Sphingomonadales bacterium | reverse complement strand
TTCGTGCCGGTGAAGATCGGCAATTTCACGGATTTCTTCGCCTCGATCTTCCACGCCACCAATACGGGCCGGATGTTCCGTCCCGACAATCCGCTGCTGCCGAACTACAAATACGTGCCGGTCGCCTATCACAGCCGGGCGTCTTCGGTGTGTGTAAGCGGCGCGCCGGTGCGTCGTCCGCACGGACAGGCAAAGGGGCCGGATGAGCCCGCGCCGGTCTATCGGGCGAGCCGCGCGCTCGACTACGAGCTCGAGCTCGGCTTCTACATCGGCGTTCCGACCGCACTCGGCGAGCCGGTACCGATCGGCGAGGCCGGCGATCACATCTTCGGCTTCTGCCTGCTCAACGACTGGTCGGCGCGCGACATCCAGGCGTGGGAATATCAACCGCTCGGGCCGTTCCTCGCCAAGAATTTCCTGACCAGCGTCAGCCCGTGGGTGGTCAGCCCGCAGGCGCTCGAGCCATTTCGCAAGGCAATGCCGCCGCGGCCTCGCGGCGACCCGCAGCCGTTGCCCTACCTCGACGATCCGGCGGACCGCGAGCAAGGCGCGCTCGCCGTCCAGCTCGAAGTCATGCTGACGACCGAGAAAATGCGCGCCGCGGGCCTCGCCGCCAACATCCTGACGCGCGGGTCGGCCGACGCCGCGATGTACTGGAGCTCGGCGCAGATCGTCGCGCATCACAGCGCCAATGGATGCAATCTTCAGCCCGGCGACCTCATCGGGACCGGCACGCTGTCGACTGACAGCTCGGGGGGTCTCGGCTCGCTGCTGGAGATCAGCCAGGGCGGGAAGCAGCCCATCGCGCTGCCAAGCGGCGAGACGCGCAGCTTCCTGGAAGACGGCGACGAGGTCACGCTGAAGGCCTGGTGCGAAGGCGACGGCGTACGCATCGGCTTCGGCGAGTGCATCGGCCGCGTCATCCCCTCAGCCTAACCCGAGACCTTCCGCCATCAGCCTGGTGACTCCGTAGAGCCGGTCGAGCGCTGGCGTCGCGATGCCGCGCCCTCGCGCAATCTCGCGCGGCGCGCCGAGCAGCGCCTCGAGCTCGATCGGCCGCCCGGCCTCGACGTCCTGCAGCATCGACGTCTTGAATGCGCCCAGGCGCGCCGTCACCGCCATGCGGTCCTCGCCGCTCTCGCTGATCGGGCAACCGACCGCGGCGCCGATTGCCGCGAGCTCGGCCATGCCCTCGAGCATCCAGGCGCGGCACTCGAGATCAGCGAGGATCCGGTCGCAGCTTGACCGCGTCAGCGCGGACAAGGGGTTGATCGTCGCGTTGCCCCACAATTTGTACCAGATCGCCCGGCGGACGTTCCCGGTGAGGTCGGGCCGAAGTCCGGCCGCGTCGAGAACGCCGAACAGCCGCGCAACGCGCGCGCTGGTCTCGCCTCCGGCCGGCTCCCCGATGATCAATTTGTCGGCATGCTTGACCATAATGGTCGCGCCCGCGCGGCTGCAGGACGCATGCACGACGCAGCCAAGGATTTGCGCGATTGGCAGGGCCACCGCGACGCTGCCGTCCGGATCGACCGACTTCAGGTGCATCCCGTCGACGAACCACCACGGCACGCCGTTTAGCATCGGCACGATCAGCGTGTCGGGCCCGATCCATCGCCTGGCGGCCCCGGCAGCGGCAGAAAGCGAGGTCGCCTTCACCGCGACGATCAGGACATCGGCCGGACCCTTGAGGCGAACCAGCTCGGCTACCTGCGTTTCTCCGGCCTCGCTGATGTCGATCGCGTCGAGCGGGCCGCGGCTGTTCAGCGCCATTACCGGTTCGCCCGCCAGCGCCAGCCGGGCAGCCACCCAGCCGCCGATAGCGCCGGCGCCGACAACGCAAATGTTCATGGCGCCGCCGATCGGCTATGATGCCGTCCCGGGGCAAGAGGCCACACATGATCTTCCGTCAATTGTTCGAGCCTGGGTCGTCGACCTACACTTATCTGATCGCTTGCGAGCAGACCGGCGAGGCGGCGCTGATCGACCCGGTGCTCGAAACCGTCGAGCGCGACCTCGACGTCATCCGTGACCTCGGCCTCAGGCTTGCCTGCACCCTCGAAACGCACATCCACGCCGACCATGTAACCGGCGCCGGCCGGCTCCGCGCGCTTGCCGGATCGAAAGCCGGTTTCCCCGCGGCCAGCGGCGCCGAATTCATCGACTTCACCATCGCCGAAGGGACTCCCGTTACCGTTGGCGAGATTGGGCTGCTCCCGTTTTACACGCCGGGTCACACCGACGACCATCATGTCTATCTGCTGGAAGCTGCCGGGGCGGCGCGCATATTCACCGGCGACGCACTGCTGATCGAAGGCTGCGGCCGAACCGACTTCCAGAACGGCGACGCCGCGACGCTTTACCGCTCGGTTCACGACAAGATTTTCGCGCTGGGCGATGAAACCCTCGTCTATCCGGCGCACGACTATAACCAGCGCCAGGTGAGCAGCGTCGGCCAGGAGAAAGCGCGCAACCCGCGCCTTGGCGGCGGCAAGAGCGTCGACGAATTCGTCGCGATCATGAGCGGGTTGAACCTGCCGCGACCTAAGAGGATGGACGTCGCCGTTCCGGCCAACCGCGAGTGCGGCGAAATCCAGACCGCCTAGGCGGTCGTCCAGTGCGTGAGGTCGCGCCCGAGCAACCGCGACAGCAAAGCAACGTCGTCGCGGTACATTTCCCGCATCTCCCCGCGGACGCGCTCGCCGACTTGCGGCTTTGGGGCGGGCATGATGCGATTCCAGTGAATGATCCTGGTGCGGATCGCCATCACCTTCTCGAGCAGCGGCCCGGGCTCGCCAGCACCGGCCTCGATCACCTCCCGGTCCTCGCTGTCGAACAGCCACAACAGCGCGCGGGGCGGCCGCTTCATCAGGCGATGGATCCAGGCGATCCGGGAGTCCTTGCTTTCGGCGTGCCGGTCGAAATCCTTTTGCCCGTCGTCTTCGAGCTCGAGGAACTCCAGCACACGCCGGTACTCGCGGCCCGGATCGGCCTTGAAGTCGTCGAACACCGTGACGAGGCAGCGGTTGCGATCAACCAGGCTGAAAAAGCGCTCAAGATGCTTGCCGAGGAAGCCGGCTTCCCAATAATCGAGGAAGCGCGGTTCAAGGCAGCTGCGCGGAATCTTCCGGCCGGCGCGGCGCTCGGGCGTCAGGTCCCAGGCGCGGTCGAACTCGCGCAGATTCTCGTCGCCATTGTAGAACAGGCGCTGGTGCAGCGAGGGCACCAGTTCGAGCGGGTTACGGACGGCGATGAGAAACTTGGCCCGCGGCCACAGCTTCAGGATCGGCTCGAGCTGTTCCGGGGCAAAGAAATAACTGACTGATCCTTCGGCGAAGAAGGCGTTGCGCTGGCGGTCGGGAAAGAAGCGCTCGAGATATTTCTCACGCACGATCTCGCGCAGCTCTGCCGGCTCCTTGCCGCGAAGATCATGCATCAGGAAATAATGCGGCTCTTTCGGGTTTGAGAAACAGACTTCCGGATGCGCGCGCAGATATTCGGACATTGCCGTCGTACCGCAGCGCGGCGCTCCCACGATGAACGCCCAGCGTGACGTTTCGTCGAGGCCAGGTGTGAGTGTCCACGGTTCCAAATTCGTCACCCTGTTAATTTCATTGGCCGCCGCGCCGGACGTCTGTTGTTGCGTTCGACACGGCAAGCTTTCGCCACGGTCCTGCGTTCCCGGTTAGCAGCGCCGAGCGCGATTGGCACCCCCGATAGTATCTTTCGGTAAGGCATGCAGTGTCGCTCGAGCGCGCCGAACATGTAGCGCGCTACGCGCATCGGGTGTAAGGGCGCGCCGGGGGTCTCATATGGGTAATTTCCTCAGATCTTTGGCCTGTCTAACGGCGGCGTCCGCGCTTTGCGCAAGTTCCACCTCAACGGCGCAATCGGCATCCCAGGACAGCGTCTGGCGCAATCCCTCGGACAGCGTCCACGTCCGCATTCACACGTGCGGGACGAGCCGCTGCGGGACGGTCGTATGGGCGAACGACAAGGCCAAGGCGGATTCCGCTCGTGGGGGGACGCCCAACCTGGTCGGGACCGAGCTGTTCCGCGACTTTCACGAGGTCAGTCCGAAGATCTGGAAGGGGAAGGTGTTCGTGCCCGACCTCAACCATACGTTCAGCGGAACCGGGACGGTGATGGACGCCAACACCCTCGTCGCCAAGGGATGCGCGGTCGGCAATTTGGGCTGCAAGTCGCAGACGTGGACCCGGGTGACCTCCGCTGCCCGCTAATCCGCGTTCGGGACCGCGCCTGATCACGACCGCGCAGGTCTTCACCGGCTCGGCTGCGATCCTCGCTTTGCTCTATTTCCTGCGCGACATCCTGATCCCATTGGTCATCGCCTTCGTCCTCGCCGTGCTCGTCGAGGCGCTTGTCGTCGCAATCGGCCGGCGCTGGCCCGGTGCCCCGAGCTGGCTGGTTTCGTGGATCGCCGGCATCGTCGTGATCCTTGCGGCGGCAGGGGGGATATTCGTTCTCGCCCAGGGGGCCGTCCAGACGGTTGCGCAGGCGCCTGCGCTCCAGGACCGGCTCGACGCGCTCATCCGCTCGGTCGGAGCGTCGCTGCACATTCTACGGCCGCTCGACCTCAAAACCCTGGTCGGCCAGGTGAACGGAAGCCAGGTCGCGGGATATGTCCTGTCCGGGGTTCAGGATGTGGGCGGGACCGTCATTCTCGTCACCATCTACTTCGGGTTCATGCTCGGCGGCCGGCGACGGATAAGCCGGAAGTTCGATGTGATCGCGGGTTCCAGCGCGTCCTGGCCCAACCGGCTGATCGAGCGGGCCGCGGCCGACATCCGGACCTATCTGTGGGTGCAAACCGTCACCGGAGCGATGATCACCGCCGCGGCGACCGCCGTGATGCTCGCGGTCGGTCTCAACAACGTCCTCTTCTGGACGGTGATCTTCTTCCTCCTGACCTTCATCCCGAACATCGGCGTGACCGTCGGCTCGGTCGCGCCGGCGCTGTTCGCCTTGCTTCAGTTTCCAACGAAATGGCAGGCGATCGTCATCTTCGCGGTCGTCCAGGTCGCCGCCTTCGTCGTCGGCAACGTCATCTATCCCAGGATGCAGGCCGAGACTCAGAACATCGACCCGATCGCGACGATCCTTGCGCTGTCCTTCTGGACGTTCCTGTGGGGAATCACCGGCGCATTCCTGGCAGTGCCGCTGACGCTGATGCTGATGATGATTTTCTCCCAGTTCGACAACACCCGATGGATTTCAGCCACCTTGTCGAACGACGGGAAGCCCGACTTCCGCAAGTCGATCTAAGCAAGCTTCACCCGACCGGCGAGATATGGTGCCGCTTAGGTGACTCGAACACCTGACCCCATCATTACGAATGATGTGCTCTACCAGCTGAGCTAAAGCGGCTTGCTCTTTTGAGGAGGCGCGCGCCCCCTATCAGCGCGTGGGCAGCCCCGCAAGCGCCGGCGCATTTGCTAACCGGTTATGCTTAAGGCTTTGGTAACGCGCCTCGGCGAGACTGTCGCCAAAGCGGGAAAGTGGGGCGTTACGCAACCGATGGACAGTTTTCGCGATTATCCGACCGAGTTCGACCTGCCTCAGGCAAGCGAGGCGGATCAACCTTATGACGTCTCCGCCGCCATCGGTACCGATGAGCGGCGGATGCATGTGCGCGCTTACAACCACTGGGTGTCTCTTTTGCGCGGCCGCGATTTTCCGTCGATCGACGATCTGGAGCCGGGCAATGTCGAGGACTTCGCCAGTTACAGCGTCCTCCTGGACTTCACCTGCGCACGCGATGACCCGGCGATGCCCTATGTCGGCACCGCCATCCGGGACGAATGCGGCCTCAACGACGACATGCGGACGATTGCCGACGTGCCGAGCCGATCGTTGTTGTCGCGCCTCACCGACCACTACATGCAGATTATCGCCAACCGCGCGCCGGTGGGCTTCGAGGCCGAGTTCGAGAACCCGGTCGGTGACACGATTTGCTACCGCGGAATCCTCATGCCCTTCTCGTCGGACGGCGACGCGATCGACTTCATCTATGGCGTGATCAACTGGAAGCATGTCGACGCCGCCGCCGCCGCTGCGGAGGAAACTGCTCCGTCCGACCACGCCAGGCCGGAGACAATCGCAGACAACGCCACCATCGAGGCCGACGAGCCGCTCGAGCTGACCGTTCCGTTCGCGCAAACGGATGAGCCGGAAGTTGCCGACGAGCCCGTCGCCGAGTTCGGCGAACCCGCTGCCGCGCCGCCGCGAATGCCGTTCGCTTGGGAAATTGACGAGGCGGGCGACGACGACACCGCGCCCGAGATCGCGCTCGGCCCCGATGCCGGGCTCGCCGACCGCTTGTGGGCCGCGCGCGAAACGGCAGAGACGGTCAAGGCCGGCGAAGGCCGCACCCGCGCCGCGCTCTACCAGGCGCTGTCGCTGGCCTACGACTTCGCGGTCGCAGCCGACCTAAGTCCCGAGGAATATGCCGAGCTGCTCGAGGAATCGGGCGTCAAGGCCCAGGCCCGGGCGCCGATGACCCCGATCGTCAAGCTCGTCTTCGGGATCGACTATGACAAGTCGCGGCTGACCGAGTTCGCCGCGGCACTGTCGTTCGCCCGCCGCCAGGGCGTCGATCTCGGCGGCTTCCTGCAATTCATCGAGAAGCAGCCGGGCGGGCTCAAGGCGTTGGTCGCGGCCGAGCGCGCCGCACGCCGGCCCGACGCCAGGGCCGACACCAAGGGTGAAACCGCCCGCGCCCAGCTGCGCGCGGCTCCGCCTCTCTCGCTCCAGGACGTTCCAGCAAGCAATGAGTTTGCGCTTGTCCTTACTCGCCGCGGTCCCGACGGCCACCATGAGCCGGTAGCGTTCGTCGATGACGAGGCGTTGATCGAACGGGCCATCCGCCGCGCCATCTAGCGATCCCCACGGGGTTGTCGCTGTCGAGGAGGCGGGTCTATAGCCGCGCCGGCCCACTTAAGCTTTCCCGGAGCATTTTCTTCCCATGACGGCCCACCAGCGCCTGGACCCGCCTTTGGTCGAGTCAATCAGAAAGGCGCTGACCGGACTCGCACTTCCCGGAGAAACGCAGGGACTGAGCCGCGAAGCCGAGCGCGAGGCGGCCGAATTCCTCGCCAAGCTCGCCGCCAGCCGGAAGCCGGGCGAGCTTGCCCTGTCGATCGAATCCACCGGCGGCGAGGCCGGCAATCGCCGGATGCGCATCGGCATCGTCAACGACGACATGCCGTTTCTGGTCGATTCGGTCGCCAATGCGATCGCGTCGCGCCAGCTGACCATCTACCGCCTGCTTCATCCGGTGGTGTGCGTGACCCGCGACGGCTCGGGCGATCTGCAGTCGGTCGAAGGCTTGTGCCAGGACAAGAAGCGGCGCGAGTCGATGATGTATCTCGAGCTAGACCGCGCCGACGCCCGCGGCCGCCAGGATCTCGCTGCCGACCTTCGCCGAGTGCTCGGTGACGTCCGCCTCGCGGTGCGCGACTGGGAGTTGCTCCAGCGACGGATGCGAGAGGACGCCGCGCTGATCTCCGATCCCGAAGGCGCCGCCCTGCTCAACTGGTTCGCCGACGGCGCGATGACTCTGCTCGGCTATCATGTCGAGCGGCCGCGCCAGGTGCCCTCCTCCGCGCTCGGCATCTTCAGCGTTCCCGGAGCGCCGACCGACGAGGGCGGCGCCGAAGGGGCGATGCACTATTTCGAGAAAGGTGGCTCGATCCCGCTAATGGCGAAAGCCGAGCGGAAATCGACCGTCCACCGCCGCGTGCCGCTCGACCTCCTTGTCGTCCCGCTAATGGACGAGGGGCAAGTCATCGGCATTGGCGTCCATGCTGGCTTGTGGACCAGCGAGGCGCTGCGCGTTCCGCCGGAGAGCGTGCCCGTGCTTCGCGAACGGTTGAAGCAGCTCGCACAGGATTTCGGCTTCGATCCCAAGGGACATTCGGGCAAGGCGCTGCGCCACGCCGTCGCCTCGCTGCCGCGCGACCTGGTGATCGCCGTCGATTATGAATCGCTTCGCGACCTGGTGATGATGGCCATGTCGCTCGCCGATCGCCCGCGCCCCGCGCTGCTCCAGGTGCGCTCGATCCTGAAGGGCCAGTTGTTCACCTTCGTCTGGCTGCCGCGCGAGGAGCTGACCACGGCCCGGCGCACCGCAATCGCTGTGCTGCTGGAGCATGAGGTCGGCCGCGAGGTCACGAGCTGGTCGGTCGAGCTCGGCGACGGCGACCTCGCCCTCATCCGCTACACCCAATATATCGACGAGGACGCGCCCTCGCCCGATTCCGCCGGGCTCGATGCGGCGGTGGTCGAGATGGTGCGCGGCTGGTCGCCGGCGGTCGAGGCCGAGCTGATTGCCGAAGCCGGCGTCCCGCGCGCGACGCGGCTTGCGCTGACCTATATCAACAGCTTCCCCGACGGATATCGAGCGCGGACCGCGCCCGAGGAAGGCGCCGCCGACATCCTGCGG
>JAXDPR010000056.1:0-2641 GCA_034668265.1 Sphingomonadales bacterium | reverse complement strand
CGATGATCGCCGATGCCGAGGCCGGGTTCGGCGGACCGCTCAACGCCTTCGAGCTGATGAAATCGATGATCGAGGCCGGCGTCGCCGGCGTCCATTTCGAGGACCAGCTCGCCAGCGAGAAGAAATGCGGGCACCTCGGCGGCAAGGTGCTGATCCCCACGCAAGCCGCGATCCGCAACCTCGACGCTGCGCGGCTCGCCGCCGACGTCTGCGGCGTGCCGACGATCCTCGTCGCGCGCACCGACGCCGAGAGCGCCAAGCTCATCACCAGCGACGTCGATGAGCGTGACCGGCCGTTCATCACCGGCGAACGCACCCCCGAAGGCTTCTATCGGCTCAAGGAGGGACCCGGCCTCGACCATTGCATCGCCCGCGGGCTCGCCTTCGCCGCCCATGCGGACTTGCTGTGGTTCGAGACCAGTCACCCGAACCTCGACGAGGCGCGGGCCTTCGCAGAGGCGATCCACGCGCGCTACCCGGGCAAGCTTCTGGCTTACAATTGCTCGCCCAGCTTCAACTGGGCGGCGAAGCTCGACGAGGCGACCATCGCCAGTTTTCAGCGCGAGCTTGGGAGCATGGGCTACAAGTTTCAGTTCGTGACGCTGGCCGGCTTCCACAGCCTCAATCATGCGATGTTCGAGCTGGCGTCCGACTACCGCGACCGCGGCATGGCGGCTTATTCCGAGCTGCAGCAGGCCGAGTTCGCGAGCGAGGCGGCGGGCTACACTGCGACCCGCCACCAGCGCGAGGTCGGCACCGGCTATTTCGACGCGATCGCCACCGCCGTATCCGGCGGCCAGGCGTCGACCGTCGCGCACAGCGAATCGACCGAAGTCGCGCAGTTCGCGGCGGCTTCAGCTCATTAGGGCATTGAGGGAGGACGTTATGGGACAGCGTTACTGGGTGATCGGCGGCCATTATTCCGACTGCCGCTTCAAGGAGCTGGAGCCGGGCACCGAGGTGATCCACGGCCCCTTCAGCGATGAGCTAAAGGCGCACACACAATGGCAGCGGCTAACCTTCCGCGACCGTTGTGCGGCGACGGAACGCTACTCGATTTGCGCGGAGCCGGCGCTACAGTGAGTGTTGTGCTCGACCGTCCACGCATCATTACCGAACCATCCAGAATCCCCGGCGCCGCCGAGGTTCTGACTGAAGGCGCGCTCGATTTCCTCGCCGAGCTGCACGAGCGGTTCGACCGCCGCCGCAGGGAGCTGCTGGACCGACGCATGGACCGGCAGGCCCGCTTCGACGCCGGCGAGCTGCCGGACTTCCGCGAAGACACGCGCGAGATTCGCGAAGCCGAGTGGACGGTCGGCGCAATCCCCCGCGACCTCACCGACCGCCGGGTCGAGATCACCGGGCCGACCAACGCCAAGATGCTGATCAACGCGCTCAACAGCGGCGCGCAGGCGTTCATGGCCGATTTCGAGGATGCGACGTATCCGTTCTGGGATGAGCTGGTCCAGGGCCTGCTGAACCTTCGCAATTATTGGAACGGCCGCCTCCACTACACCGACCCCGAGAGCGGCAAGCATTATGCGGTTGGCGATGATCCGGCGGTGCTGATGGTGCGGCCGCGCGGCTGGCACCTCCCCGAAGACCATGTGACCGTGAACCACGACGTCGTCGCCGGCGCTTTGTTCGATTTCGCTTTGTACCTTTGGCACAACGCCCGCCCCGCCCTCGGCAAAGGCTCCGGCCCTTATTTCTATCTGCCCAAGCTCGAGAGCCGCGAGGAAGCGGCGCTGTGGAGCGACGTCTTTGCCTTCGCCGAGCACAAGCTCCGGCTCGAACGCGGGACGATCAAGGCGACGGTGCTGATCGAGACGCTGCCTGCGGCGTTCGAGATGGACGAGATCCTCTACGCGCTCCGCGAAAATATCGTCGGGCTGAACTGCGGCCGCTGGGACTATATTTTCTCGTACATCAAGCGCCTCGGCCGCTCAGCCGATCGGCTGACTCCCGACCGCGCGTTGATGACAATGGATAAGGCGTTCCTCGCAGCTTATTCGCTGCGGCTGGTCGCCACCTGCCATAGGCGCGGCGCGTTCGCGATGGGCGGAATGTCGGCCTTCATTCCGGTGAAGGGCGACGAGGCGGCGAACGCCGGCGCGTTGGAGAAAGTCCGCGCGGACAAGCTCCGCGAGGTCGGCAACGGCCATGACGGAACCTGGGTCGCTCACCCGGCGCTGGTGCCGGTCGCGGCGCAGGTATTCGCCTCGATCGCGCCCAACCAGCTGTCCAAAATGCCCGAGCATATCCCCGGCCGCGACGAGATGCTGAAGCTGCACGAGGGCGCGCGGACCGAGGCCGGAGCGCGCGAGAACATCCGCGTCGGCGTCCAATATCTCGCCGCCTGGCTCGACGGGAAGGGCGCGGTGCCGCTCTACAACCTCATGGAGGACGCCGCGACGGCGGAGATCTGCCGCACGCAGCTATGGCAATGGCTGAGGTATGAAGCGCCGCTAGCCGATGGCCGCAACTTCACGCTCGACCTGTTCGAAGCGTGGTTCGACGAGGAGGTCGGCCTTCTCGCAGAGGTGCCCAACATCGCCGAGGCCGCGCGGCTGATGCACAACATGATTGTGTCGGACGACCTAGTCGAGTTCCTGACGCTGCCGGCTTACGAGTTGCTGGA
>JAXDPR010000055.1:0-3193 GCA_034668265.1 Sphingomonadales bacterium | reverse complement strand
AGGTCGTCGTATAATAGACGTTGTCGAGCCCGCGCAGCAGCACGCGGGTGGCTTCGCCACCGCTGCGCTCTACCTGAATGCCCGGGATACGCGCCGCGGTGTCCGAGACCGTAATGTCCGGCAGCTTGCCGATGTCCTCGGCGACCACCGCGTCGACGACCTGGTCGCTGTTGCGCTTGATGTTGCGTGCCGACTGCAATGCGCGACGCAGGCCGGTGACGACGATCGAGCTGCCGTCGGCCGGAGCGTCGGCATTCTGCACCGGCTGCGCCGGGTTTTGCTGGGCGGTCGCAGCGGGATCCGGTGGCGGGACGGGCTGCGCTTTTGCCCACGCGGGCGAGCCCAGGAGAACCAGGACCGAAGTCGAAACGAGCAGAGTTGATACACGCCGCATGATAGAGCCCCCTCCAGCGACATTAAAAACAGCCGTAGTTTCTGCGGCTTGCGACAATTCTATGACAATTGCCGCCGCAAGACACAAGAAGCAAACGGGCAACACTGATGCAGGTTAAGGCGCGTCATTCGACCTCGGCGAGCAGTTCGTTGACCCGGCGCTCGGCGTCGGCAAGCGCCTGGGGTACCTTCTTCTGCCCGGTGAAGGCCGCCGCGGCTTCCTCGCCGACAATGCCCTCGATCGCATTCTGGCGCTGAACGTTGCTCGGCAGCGGCCGGCCGATCGCCGCCAGCGGCGCAATGTCGGCGCGATGCGGCAGCGATTTGAAGCGCGGGTCGGCGAGCACGGACTTGAACGCGGGGATATGGCCGGTGCGCGCCCAATCGTAATTGTGCGCGGCCATGAATTTGAAGAAGCGCGCGATCGCCGCCCGCTGCTCGGAACTGCGCTTGTGCGTCGGGACCACCCAGCTGTGGCCGCTGACATATTCGACGTGACTGCCCCATAGCCGCGGGTACGGAAAGACCGCGTAGCTGTTGTAAAGCGGTCGCCCCGGCGTGGCCGCTTCCTTCTGGAACGACCCGATCATCCATGTGCCGGTCGGATAGATCCCGCCCTCGCCGTTGATGAACGCCGCAATCGCCGCCGGCGTGTCCATGTTCTGCGTGCCGATGCGCTCGGCATTGAGGCGGCGGAAATAGTCCGCGACCGCGACGCCGGTAGGCGTGTTGAGCTTGATGCGGTGCGCATCGGGGAACAGCACCGCCCCTTGCGCCATCATGTAGGTGTAGAGGTTGCGGGCGGCGAAGGCCGGGTCGCCGACATTGCTCTGGATGAGATAGGGCTTGCCGGTCCGCTGCTCGAACTGCTTCGCCTGCGCAATCAGCTCGTCTGCGGTCGTCGGCAGCACGGGCTTGCCGGCCCGCATCAATCCGGCCTTGGCAAACAGGCGCGTGTTGACGTGGAACAGCCCGCCATGCGTGTCCCACGGCAAGCCATAGGCATGGCCGTTGATCGTCACCGCGGCACGGCTGGCGTCGGTGAAGTCGTTCGCGTCGACTCCCCCCATCCTGAGGTAATCGTTGACCGGCTCGAGCAGACCTTTGAGCGCATAGTCGCTGATCACGCCTTCGTGCATCGTCACCAGGTCGGGCGGATCGCGCGCGGCGACCTGGGCCGTCAGCTGCGGATAGCCGGGCCAGGCGACGACATTGACGTCGATATGGATGTCGGGGTTCTCGGCATTGAAGCGATTGATCAGGGTCGTGATGATCCCGCATTCGCCTTCCGCCTTTGCGACGTCGGTGCTGCGTCCATATTCGGCGCCGCACTCGCCGAAGAAGCGCTGCAGGTAGAGGTGGGTGCGGTGATCGGGCTTGGCGCAGCTGCCCAGCGACAGCGCGATCAGCAACGCCGCGGCAAGCCGCCTCATCGCACCGCCGCGCCGGCCATCGCCCGCACGATCTGCTTCTGGAAGACGATGTAGACGATGAAGATCGGGATCGACGCGAACACCGCCTGCGCCATCAAATAGCCAAGCCCGCTCGTCTGCGCATAATTCATCTGCGCCGCGGCAAGCCCCACCGTCAGCGTGTACATGTCGCTCCGCGTCGCGCTGATCAGCGGCCACCAATAATCGTTCCAGGCCCCGAGGAAGGTGAACACCGCCAGCGTCGACTGCGCCGGCATGGTCAGCGGCACGATGATCTTCCAGAAGATCGTCCAGCGCGACGCCCCGTCGAGCATCGCCGCCTCGTCGAGCTCGGTCGGGATGCCGCGCATGTAGGTGGTCATGAAGAACACGCCGAACGGCGCGACCAGCCCGGGCAGGATCAGGCCGGGATAGCTGTTGTGGAGGTGAAGCCAGGCGAACAGCTGGTGCTGCGGCAGGATTACCGCCTGGCTCGGCACAGCAAGGCCCAGCAGGACGATGACGAACAAGGTCCGCCGAAGCGGGAATTGGAGTCGTGCGAAGGCGTAGCCGGCAAGGCTCGCGAGGATCAGCACGCCCGCGGTCTGGCCGAGCGCGACGATGGCGCTGTTGAGGAGCCAGCGCAGGGTCAGGCTGTTGCCGAAGATCGCGCCGTAATTTTCGAACGTGTAGGGCGGGTGCAGCGCGGCTCCGCTGTGCCCGACAAGGTCGGCGTTGTGCTTCAAGGACAGCAGCAGCGTCCACAGCAGCGGCGCCACCATGATCAGCGCCGCAAACGCCAACGCGGCCCGCGCGGGCATGGTCAGCCGCGCCTGGCCGAGCCTAGCGGCCATGCCCCGCCTCGCTCCGCGACGTCGCCCAATATTGGGTGAGGGTCACCGCTAGGATGATCAGGAACAGGATCTCGGCGGCCGCGCTCGCATAGCCAAGTTCCCATCGCCCGAAGGCGCTCTCGAACAGGAACAGGACGGCTGTTCGAGAGGCTCCGCTCGGTCCCCCGGCGGTCAGCAGCTGCGACTGGCCGAACAGCTGCAGCTGCGCCGCGGTCTGCAGCATCACCACCAGGATCAGCGTCCGCCGGAGCGCCGGCAGCGTGATCCGCCAGAAGGTCGTCCAGCCGCTCGAATTGTCGAGCGCCGCCGCCTCGTACATGTCCTCGGGGATCTGCTGCAGCCCGGCAAGGAACAGCAGCATCGGGAAGCCCACCGACCACCAGATCGTGGTGAGGGCCAGAGCCGGCAGCACCAGGTGAGGATCGCTGAGGAACGGCAGCGGCTCCCATCCCAGCGCCTTCCACGCCTCGCCAAGCAGTCCCGCATCTGGCGCCAGCACGAAGCGCCAGATCAGGGTGACGATGGTCACCGACA
>JAXDPR010000054.1:0-3853 GCA_034668265.1 Sphingomonadales bacterium | reverse complement strand
AACGTCGCGGCCCTTGACCTCGACCTTGCGGACCAGGCGACCACTTTGGTCGCGGAATGGCTCGCCGATCGTCACTGGGCCGCTGTTGAGCAGCATGGCGAGCCCGGTCGCCGCCTCGATCCCGCGGTCGTGCTCTCCTTCGCACGTCGCATCGGCGATCTTCGGCGTGTCCACGCCGGCGATCTCGATACGCTCGCCGCCGACATAAACGGTGCCCCCGTCGACCACGCAATTGGGCCCCTGCGCATTATAGCATTGGCTGAACTGGCTGGCCCGCGCATCCGCCTCGGGGTCTTCGCGCAGCACGGTGAACATGGCGAGCGCGATAATCACGGCGGCAATCAACGCGGCGAAGGCGAGGATCCCGGCGATTCCGCCGTACAGCTCACGCTCGCGATAGTTGAGCGGGCGCTGCGGCTTGGCCGGGACATTGGCGTTCACCCGCACGGGTTCGCGCCGGATGCGCGACGGGCGCGGCGCCGGGTCCAGCGCGACTGTCTTCTTGCCAGGCTTCCAATGCTTGCTCACGCCAGCAAGACTAAAGCCAATGCCTTACCGTCTGGTTATCCTTCCCGGCCGGTACAGCAACAAGCCGATCGCCGTCACCGCGATCAGATTCACTGTTCCGACGATCGGCGCCGCCTTGATGTCGGGCATTGGAGGCATCAGAGGCATGAATTGCTTGAAGCCCGGATCCATGAAAATGACCACCATGGCGAGGCCGCAGAACAGCGCCAGGCCGGCGGCGATCAGGATCGTCAGCCCGAGCTCGCGCCACCGGTCGCCGGGGCTCAGCGCAGCCCCGATGGCCAGCGGCACCGCCGCCATGATCAGGCAAATGCCGAGCATGATCGGCTGCGCCCCACTGGCGTCGGGACCGAAATCCACGAACGCGATCACCGGCTCGGCCATCAGCAGCCATCCTCCGATCACCAGGAAGATGACGCTAAGCGCCCGCCTCATCAGCGGCTGCGTTCGCGCTTGAGCATGAGGCCGCGGGCCTGGAACCAGTCGTTGGCGGTGTTGGTCCACAGGAAGGCGGCGATCACCACCACGACGACGAGGCTAATCACGACGGCATATTTGACCGGCGAAATGTACATCCCGACCACGAGCCCGATGACGCCCCACACGACGTACAGCACGCGTCCCCATGGCAAGCCTTTCAGGATTGCGTAGGCGCAGGCGAGATTGATGACCGCGCCGAGCAGCCCGTAAGTCTGCTCCAGGCGCAGCGAGATGTGCATCTGCTCGAGCATCTTCATGGCGACCGGGTTGGATCCCATCGTGACGATGCCGAACAGGCCGAACAAAGTCAGGACGATCAGCAGCCAGGCGATGATCGTCATTGAAAGCGGACGTTTTTCCATGAGGCTCCCCCTATTCCCGGAACGCGCAGACTAACGCGAGGACGGGCGACGGCAAGCCACGCTTGTCGAGGAATCAAGCCCGTTTGCGGGCCTTCGAAAAGAGCTCGGCTTCCTGCATCCGGCGGATGCGCTCGGTCACTTCGACGGTGTTGTCGGCGGACGCGGCATTGCAGCGGCGGTGAGTGAGGCAGAGGTTGTCGAGCGACGCGCTCTCGGCTTCGACGCCGTACAGGATCGGCTGAAGCCAGGCGCCGTGGTCGTGGCCGGCCGGCAGGTCGAAGCGCATCGGCCGGCGGCAGCGGCGGCATTCGTCCCCGTCGCGGCGGCGCAGGGCGCTGACTCGCGCCGCCTCCTCCTGCTCCCGGCGATACTTCCACGGGCTGACAAACCTGGCGATCGAACTGCTCATGGAGCGACGAATAACCGCGTTGGATTACCGGGCGGTTAGCGTCCCGCTACGCAGCGTCGGGCGTGCTCACTCCCGAGCGGTTGCGGCCAAGCGCCGCGGCCATTCCGCCAAGCGCCAATACCGCGCCGGCGATGGTCGTCGGCGTCCAGCGGTAATGTTCGAGCGCGGTCGAGAAGCCCATGGCGATGATCGGCACGAGAACGCTCGAATAGGCCGCTTTGGCCGGGCCGATCTTGCGCACCACTGGATAGTAAAGGCTGAAGGTCAGGACCGAGGCGATCAGGGCGAGATAAAGCACTCCGAGCCAGTAGCCTGGCCGCGGGTCGAAGGTCGGCGGGCCGGTCATGGCGAAGGCGATGAGGCCATCGATCATCGCACCGGCGGCCATCGACCAGGCAAGCAAGGCGAACAATGGATAGCGGCGGATCTCGGGCCGGGCCTGGGCGACGTTGGCGATCGCGGCGCCGAGCATCCCGACCAGGGTCAGCCCGATTCCAACCGCAATTTGTCGCCCGTTAGCCGGGTGCTCGTTGATCTCGTGGACGAAGAGGAGGACGATGCCGCTGACCGCGACCAGCGAGCTCCATGCGAAGCGGCGGCTGGGCTTGTGGCCGAGCATCAGCCAGCCGAGCAATGTCGCCGGGATGAGCAGCAACGCGAAGACCGTTGCCACGACGCCAGACGTGATGTGCCGTTCGGCGAGATAGACGGCGTTGAAGTTGACGCAGAACTGGGTGAAGCCGAGGAAAACCGCCGCGAGCAGGCCCTTGCGGCCGATCGTCAGGCTGTCCCCCTTCCATGCCGCGACCGCAGCCATCGCCAGCGCCGCGACGATGAAGCGGTAGGTGACCGACCATTGCGGCGGGACCGTGCCGAGCTGGCCGCGGATGACGATCCAGGTCGTGCCCCAGATGGCGGTGAAGATGATGAACGGAATCACCACCGAGCCCGCACCGGGCTCGGCGTGCCGCTCGCCAGGCGTGATCCTCGGATGCGCTTTCACTTCTGCCTGGCTATTCGACAAGGGCGCGGCGGCGCCAATCAATCGCCGGCACGCAGCGATAAGCGGAACTTATGCGGCGCGTCAAAGCCGGGCGAGCGCGTCAGCGAGGCGCTCGAGCGCTTCGCCTTGCGCATCCCAGCTGGTGACGAAGCGGATCTCGCCCGGACCCCATTCGTAGAAGTCGAAGCCCTGAGCGCGAAGACTGTCTGCTTCAGCCGCCGAAACCCGGACGAAGACCTCATTGGCCTCGACGGGATGAACCAGTCGGCGCGGCGCGGCCTTGGCGAGCGTCTGCGCGGCGGCATTGGCTGCGCGGGCATTGGCGATCCACAGGCCGTCCTCGAGAAGAGCGAGGATCTGCGCGGCCAGGAAGCGACCCTTGGACAACAACTGGCCGGCACGCTTGCGCCGCACGGCAATCTCGTCGGCAAGCTCGGGCCGGAAGACGACCAAGGCCTCTGCATTCATGCCGCCATTCTTGACGAACCCGAACGACATCGCGGCGACGCCAGCGCGCCAGGTGAGGTCCGCGAGGCTCTCGCCGGTGCTGGCGACCGCATTGGCGATCCGCGCGCCATCGAGGTGGAAAGCGAGCTCGCGCTGCCTGGCGAATTCGCCCAGCGCAGCGACCTCGGCGGCCCGGTAGACCAAGCCATATTCGGTCGCGTTGGTGATCGAGAGGGCAGCAGGCTGGACCTGGTGGACGTCCTTCCTAATGAGGCTGCAGGCGGCCGCGGCGGCGTCGACGCTGATCTTCGCGCCCGCGCCGTTGAGGAGGATGAGCTTCGCGCCGCCGGTGAAGAAGCCGGGCGCGCCGGCCTCGTCGACCTCGATGTGCGCGTCTTTGTGGCACAGGATGCCGCGATAAGGCGGACACAAGGCGGCCAGCGCAAGGCAATTGGCGGCGGTCCCGCTCGTCACCCAGAAGGCGCGGACGTTCGTGCCGAACAGCTCAGAGAAGGCCCCGTCGAGCCGCTGGCTCCACTCATCGCCATCATAGGCAGTGTCGAGCCGGTTGGCGGCGGCGATGGCCTCCATGACCTTCGGGTGCACCGCCGCCGCATTGTCCGA
>JAXDPR010000053.1:0-6866 GCA_034668265.1 Sphingomonadales bacterium | reverse complement strand
AAGATATCCGGCCTGCCCGAAAGCCGCATCATCCGCAGTCCCACCAAGGACAATTTCTGGGCCATGGGCGACGACGGGCCGTGCGGACCATGCTCTGAGATGTTCTACGACCATGGCGACCATATCCCGGGTGGACTGCCGGGCAGCCCCGACGAGGACGGCGACCGCTTCGTCGAGATCTGGAACCTCGTGTTCATGCAATATGAGCAGGCGGCGAACGAGATCGTCTCCGAGCTGCCGAGCAAGAGCATCGACACCGGCATGGGCCTCGAGCGCATCGCCGCGGTGCTCCAGGGTGTCCACGACAATTACGACACGGATGTGTTCAAAGCGCTGATCGAGGCGTCGCAGTCGCTGAGCGGCAACACGGCCGCCGACATGACCGCCAGCCATCGCATCATCGCCGACCACCTGCGAGCGTCCGGCTTTCTCATCGCCGACGGCGTACTGCCGGCAAACGAGGGCAGGGGCTATGTCCTGCGCCGCATCATGCGCCGCGCGATGCGCCACGCGCATTTGCTTGGCGCCAAGGAGCCGCTGATGTGGCGCCTCGTCCCCGCGCTGATTGCGGAAATGGGCGTCGCCTACCCCGAATTGCTTCGCGCGCAGCCGCTGATCGAGGCGACTTTGCAGCAGGAAGAGACGCGCTTCCGGCAGACGCTGGCGAACGGCCTCAAGCTGCTCGATGACGCGACCTCCGGCCTTGGCGAGGGGGGCACGCTGGAGGGCGAAACCGCCTTCAAGCTATACGATACCTTCGGCTTCCCCTACGATCTAACCGAGGACGCGCTGCGCTCGCGCGGGTTGCAGGTCGACCGAGCCGGCTTCGACACTGCCATGGCCGAGCAGAAGGCCAAGGCCCGCGCGGCGTGGAAGGGTTCCGGTTCCAAGGCCAGCGACGACATCTGGTTCGACCTGGCCGAGCAATATGGCGCAACCGAGTTCACCGGCTACTCGGGCGACGAGGGCGAGGGCGTGGTGCTCGCGATCGTCAAAGATGGCGCTCGGGTCGAAACCGCCGAGGTCGGCCAGGTCGTCGAGCTGTTGCTCAACCAGACGCCTTTCTACGGCGAGAGCGGCGGGCAGATCGGCGACACCGGAAAACTGACCACACTCAAGGGCTTCGTCGGCGAAGTTGAGGATACTTCCAAGCCGCTCGGCAAGCTCCATGTCCTCCGCACCAAGGTCGTCGCCGGCGAGCTGACGGTCGGCGAGACGGTCCACCAGAAGGTCGATGCCGCGCGCCGCGACCGGGTGCGGGCGAACCACAGCGCGACGCATTTGCTACACGCTGCATTGAGGCGGCACCTCGGCACGCACGTTAGCCAAAAGGGCAGCCTGGTCGCCCCCGACTATTTCCGCTTCGACTTCTCGCACCCCAAGGCGCTGACTCGCGAGGAAATCGACGCCGTAGAGACCGAGGTGAATGCGCACATCCGCTCGAACGAGCCGGTGACGACGCGGCTGATGACCCCGGACGAGGCCATTTCCGCCGGCGCCATGGCGCTGTTCGGCGAGAAATACGGCGACGAGGTCCGCGTGCTCTCGATGGGCCGCGACGTCGATACCGATTATTCGGTCGAGCTGTGCGGCGGCACTCACGTCCGCGCGCTCGGCGACATCCAGCTGCTTAATATCATCTCCGAGAGCGCGGTTTCCGCCGGCGTCCGCCGCATCGAGGCCCTGACCGGCGAAGCCGCGCGCCGCTGGCTGGTCGAGCGCGACGCCAGGCTGCGCGAGGCCGCGGCGACTCTGAAGTCGTCGCCCGACGAAGTTCCGGCCCGGATCGCGGCGCTGGTCGAGGAGCGCAAGCGCCTCGAACGCGAGCTCGCCGACGCGAAGAAGGCACTGGCGATGGGTGGCGGCACTACCAAGGCGGATACAGCGGCGCCCGAGCAGGTCAACGGCCACAACTTCCTCGGTCAGGTTGTCGAAGGCTTGGATCCCAAGGACTTGCGCGCTGCTGTTGATGACATGAAGAAGCGCCTGGGCTCGGGCATTGGGGCGCTGGTCGCGGTCAATGACGGACGCGCCAGCGTCGCCGTCGGAGTCACCGACGATCTCGCCGGCCAGGTTAGCGCGGTTGAGCTGGTCAAAGCGGCAGTCGCGGCTTTGGGCGGGCAGGGCGGCGGCGGGCGGCCCGACATGGCTCAGGGTGGCGGCCCCGATGGCTCCAAGGGCATGGAAGCCCTCCAGGCCGTCAGGGACGCGCTGGAGCAGGTCGCCGCTTGATCGACACGAGCTCAACCGAGCCGGTCACCTTCAACGGCTCGTGCCATTGCGGAGCGGTGAAGTTCACGGCGACGCTGACCGACGGTCTCGCTTCGGCGCGGCGCTGCACCTGTTCGATCTGCCGGATGCGCGGCGCGGTGGCGGTGACGTCAACGCCGGCCGATTTCGAGGTGATCGAGGGTGCGGACAAACTCGCGACGTACCGGTTCAACACTGGTGTTGCCGAGCACCATTTCTGCAGCGTTTGTGGGATCTACACGCACCACAAACGCCGATCGAACCCGAACGAGGTCGGGGTCAACGTTGCCTGCCTCGAAGGCGTCTCGCCGTTCGATTTCCGCGAGGTGAAAGTCCACGACGGTGCTCGGCATCCCGGCGACAGCCCGACCCACACGACCTATCCGGCCGGGGTGCTCCGGTTCGAACCCGCCTCCGAGGGCTAACCCGCATCCCGCAGCCGCCGGCCGCCGAGCCGCGGTACCACTTCCAACTGGGCCTCGGCCTTGATGTGCGCGCGAAGCTCGTCGCGCTTCTCGTGGATCGAGGCAATCACGGGGCCCATCGCGACGCCGAGATCGACCAGTGCGGCTTCGGCCAGTTGCAACGAGGCTTCGAGCGTCTCGGGCACGGCATCAGTGACTCCCGCTTTGTACAGCTCGGCGGCGTGGGCGGTGTCGCGGGCGCGAGCGATGATCGGCAAATCAGGGAAAGTGCGGCGCAGCGAGCGCGTGAGGCGGTTGACCAGCACCGGAATGTCCATGGTCAGGATAAAGGCGCTCGGCTCCCGCTCGCGCAGCTTCTCGATCAGCTCGGGTCGGGCGACGTCGCCGAACACGACATCATAGCCCTCCTTGCGCGAAGCCGCGACACCATCGGAATCGCTGTCGATCGCGAGATAGTCCTTGCTGTGCGCGTCGAGCATCTCGGCAACCATCCGGCCAACGCGGCCGAAGCCAAGGATCACGACCTGGCCGAGAGCGGCCGTGTCGAGCGAGGCGTCCATCTGCCGTGCCATCGCCTCGCCCGCGAAGCGGCTGCCCGTGGCGCGGCCGAGCTTGGCGAGCAGGGGAGTGAGGGTCAGCCCCATCGCGGTGACGATCTGCCAGAAAGCCGCGCTGTCGCGACTAATCAACTGCGCCGCGGTGGCCGAACCGAGCACGATCAGCGTGGTTTCGGACGGGGAGGCCATCAGCACGCCGGTTTCGGCCGCCACGGCGCCGCGAACGCCCCCAACGCGAAGGAGGAGGGCGGTGACGGCCGCCTTGACGATGAGCACGCCGACCAGCGCGGCGAGCAAATTTCGCCAGTCTCCGACGAGGATTCGGAAATCCACACTCATTCCGACGGTAATAAGGAAGATACCGAGACCCAGCCCGCGGAAGGGGGCGGTGATCACCTCGACCTCGCCGCGATATTCGGTCTCGGCAATGACAATTCCGGCGATCAGCGCGCCGAGCACCGCCGAGAAACCGATCGCCGAAGTGACCAGGCTGGCGACAATCACCACCAGCAGGCACGCCGACAGGAAGAGCTCGGGACTTTTGGTCCGCGCCGCCTGCGCGAACAGGGGCGGAAGTAGCCAGCGGCCGAGGAACAGCATGGCGACGGCGGTCGCTCCGCCGATCAGCAGGGTGCCGACAAGCGAGCCGACGCCGTCAGCCGCCGCGGCCGGTGCCATTGCCCCCAGAAGGAACACGATCGGCACCAGCGCCAGATCCTCGAACAGCAGCATTCCGAGCGAGGAGCGGCCGACCGGGCTATGCGTCCCGACCAAAGGGATCACGATCGCGGTGGAGGACAACGCCAACGCCAGGCCGAGCCCGATCGCCCCGGCGGGGCTTTCGCCCGCAAAATAGAGTCCGCCGGCAAGGATCGCGGCCGACCCGAGCAGCTCCGCGGCGCCCGCCCCGAACACCAGTCCACGTATGCCCCAGAGCCGGCGGAACGACAGCTCGAGGCCGATCGAGAAGAGAAGCAGGACGATGCCGAGCTCGGCGAAGGGTTCGATCGCGTGGGGGTTGGAGATCGTCACATAATGGAGCCACGGGTGATCGCCCGTGAGGCGGCCGAGGCCCGCCGGGCCGACCAGCATGCCGATCAGGATGAAACCGATGATCGGGCTGATGCGAATCCTCGCGAAAGCCGGGATCACGATCCCGGCGGCGCCGAGGATGACCAGCGCGTCGCTGAAGCCGGACGTGGAGAACTGGCCTTCCATGGGCTTGTTTAAGCAGCACCTCCGCACCTTGTCACTGAAGCGCCGACAGGCTTAGTGACGTCATGACGCCAGATCATGATTTGATTGTGGTCGGTGGCGGCCCCGCGGGCATGATGGCGGGCCTGCTCTTCGCGCGGGCCGGTTGCGATGTCGTAGTCCTGGAAAAGCATGCCGACTTCTTCCGCGATTTCCGCGGCGACACGGTCCACCCGTCGACGATGGAGATCCTCGACCAGTTGGGGATGCTCAAGAGGTTCCTGAAAAGGCCCCACGATCGCGTCGACCGCGCTCAGCTCCAGCTGGCGGGGCGCGAATGGACCATCGGCGACCTGTCGCATCTCAACACGCCCGCGCCGTTCATCGCGATGATGCCGCAATGGGATTTCCTCGATTTCCTGCGCGAGGAAGCCAAAGTGTTTCCCGGCTTCGAGCTCGAGATGAACGCGCCGGTCGCCGGGTTCCTCGAGGAGCAGGGCCGGGTCGCCGGAGTGCGGCTAGAGGACGGGCGAGAGCTGCGTGCGCGGCTGACCATTGCCGCGGACGGGCGCTTGTCGATCGTTCGGACCATGCTGCCGGTCGAGGACCTCGGTGCGCCGATGGACGTATTCTGGTTTCGGGTGGGCAAAACGGGGAACCCCGGGGGGGCGATTCGCGGCAACATCGAGCGTGGGCGCGTGCTCGTGATGATCGACCGCGGCGATTATTGGCAATGCGCCTTCCTGATCCCGAAAGGCGCCGCCGCGGCCTATCAGGCGCGCGGGATCGAAGCGATCCGCGAGGAGGTCGCGGCGGCTGCCCCGCCCGACCTCGATCTCGCCGAACTCGATGAGATCCGCGACCTGCATTTGCTCACGGTAAAGCTCGACCGGCTGACGCAATGGTCGAAGCCCGGCTTACTGGCGATCGGCGACGCCGCCCACGCCATGTCGCCGATTGGCGGCATCGGCATCAATCTCGCGATCCAGGACGCCGTCGCGGCCGCCAATTATCTCGCCGGGCCGCTTGCCGCCGGCGAAAATGTCGATCCCCTGCTCCACAAGGTGCAGGATCGGCGACTTTTCCCGACACGCATTATCCAGGCCGCTCAGAAGCTGGCCCAGGACAATGTCATCGGCCGACTGCTCAAGCCGGGAGAGCCGCTGCGCAACGCCCCCCTGCTCGTCCGGCTGCTCGACCGCTATCCTTTACTGCGGCGAATTCCCGGCCGCTTCATCGGCCTTGGCGTCAGGCGCGAGCGGGTTCGCTCTCCCGCGGCGCCCATTCGGTCATAGCCGCCTCGAGGTTGTGGACGATCGCCTCGAAGAATTGCTCGGTCGTCATCCACGCCTGCTCGGGGCCGACCAGGATCGCAAGGTCCTTGGTCATCTGCCCGCTCTCGACCGTCTCGACGCAAACGCGCTCGAGCGTTTCGGCGAAGCGCACCACTTCGGGCGTGTCGTCGAACTTGCCGCGATACTTGAGCCCGCCGGTCCAGGCGAAGATCGAGGCGATTGGGTTGGTCGAGGTCGCCTTGCCCTGCTGGTGCATGCGGTAGTGGCGCGTGACGGTGCCGTGCGCCGCCTCCGCCTCGATCGTCTTGCCATCCGGCGTCATCAGCACGGACGTCATGAGACCGAGTGAGCCGAAACCCTGCGCGACCTGGTCCGACTGGACGTCGCCGTCATAATTCTTGCAAGCCCACACGAACTTGCCGCTCCACTTGAGTGCGGACGCTACCATGTCGTCGATCAGGCGATGCTGATATTCGATGTCAGCTTCCGCGAACTTCGCTTTGTATTCGCTGTCGTAAATCTCCTGGAAGATGTCCTTGAAGCGGCCGTCATAGGCCTTGAGGATGGTGTTCTTCGTCGAGAGATAGAGCGGCCAGGAGCGACCGAGGCTGTAGTTGAAGCAGGCGTGGGCGAAATCGCGGATCGAGGCATCGAGGTTGTACATGCCCATGGCGACGCCCGAGCCGGGGAAGTCGAACACGTCGAAGTCGAGCTCCTGGCCGTCATTGCCTACCCATTTCATGGTCAGCTTGCCGGGGCCGGGGACGAGGAAGTCGGTCGCGCGATACTGGTCGCCGAACGCGTGGCGGCCGACGACGATCGGGTCGGTCCACCCGGGGATCAGCCGCGGCACGTTGGAAATGACGATCGGCTCACGGAAGATGCAGCCGCCAAGGATGTTGCGGATGGTTCCGTTGGGCGACTTCCACATTTTCTTGAGGTGAAATTCGTCCACCCGCGCCTCGTCCGGCGTGATCGTCGCGCATTTCACCCCGACGCCATGCTGCTTGATCGCATTGGCGGCGTCGATCGTGACTTGGTCATCGGTCGCGTCGCGATGCTCGACCGACAGATCGAAATAGAGCAGGTCGACGTCGAGATAGGGCTGGATCAGCTGCTCGCGGATCCACTGCCAGATGATCCGC
>JAXDPR010000052.1:0-3328 GCA_034668265.1 Sphingomonadales bacterium | reverse complement strand
GCGACCCTTCGCAGCCTGTTCAAATTCCATAGCGGTCGCGTCATTGCGCTCGGGCGGGTGATGCTGGCCATCACCCTGTTCCTCGTCGTCATGGTCGGCCGCAGCCCGTCGGACCTGATTGAGACCGCCCCCTTTCTCGTCCTTTATGCCGTTGGCGCCCTCCTGGTTGCTGCCGCGACCTGGAAGAACTGGTGGCTCGACGCTCGCCTCGCGACCCTGACGCACGGCATCGACATGGCGGTGTTCACCGGGCTCGCCTTCTCGTCCACGGGCACAAGCAGCCCGTTCATCCTGTTCTTCATCCTGCCCTTGCTCTCGGCTGCGGTGCGCTGGAGCTGGCGCGAGACGGCGCTGACCGCGGCGGTCCTCATCGCTTTGTTCATGGTCGGCGGGTTCCTGCTTTCCCATTCGCAAGGTTTTGAGCTGCAGCGCTTCGTCCTCCGCGGCGCCAACCTCGTCATCATTACCCTGCTCCTGATCTGGTTCGGCGTTCACCAGCGCTTCGCCCGCACCTTCTTCCGGATCGAGGATTTTGAATCCGTGATCCGCGAAGGCGAAAACCCGCTCGCCCGGTCGCTCGGCTTCGCAATGCGCGCCAGCCAGGCCGCCAGCGGGGCGCTGATCGTCGGGCCTGTGGGGGAGGAGGCATCCGACGGATTCGCGATTGCCGGCGACGCCGGCCGCAACTTCACCGCCGGCCGTCCACTCGTTTCCCGCGTCCGCGAAGGCTCGCCGATCGCTTTGCTGTTCGACATGGGGGCCGACCGCGCCCTCACCCGGCCGCCCGAAGGTCGCTTCAGCTTCTTTGCCGCAGCCGACGTGCTCGACCTGGACGAGGCTCGCCACCTGGGCCTGACGCAGGGCCTGATCGCCGAGATCGGCACGGGAACGCATCACGGCTGGCTGGTGCTGTGGGACGTGCCCGAATTGTCCACCGACTTCCTCGACTTCGGGCGAGAGCTCGCCGCCACGGTCGGTGCGCTCCTCGACCGCTATGCGCTGCACGACGCGATCGAGGCCGGCGCCGCGGTCCGCGCCCGACTGTCGCTCGCCCGCGACGTCCATGACAGCATCGTCCAGTTCCTTGCCGGAGCCGCTTTCCGCATCGAGGCGATTAAGCGCTCGGCGCGCTCGGGCGCTGCGGTCGAGCCTGACCTCGACGAATTGAAGCGCTTGTTCGTCGAGGAGCAAAGCGAAATCCGCGGCTTCGTCATGGCGCTTCGCCAGCACCGCGACCTTGAGCTTGCCGAAGCCGTCGCCGAGCTTCGCGCCCTTGCCGACCGGCTCGGCCACCAATGGTCGGTCGACTGCCGGGTCAGAGCCGAAGGCGACGAAGTGCCGATCCCGATCCGCCTCCAGCTCGACCTCCAGCAATTGCTTCGGGAAGCGGTCGCCAATGCCGTCCGCCACGGCGGCGCCGACCGTATCGACGTCGGCCTCTCGGTCGCCCGCGGCCAGGTCGAGCTGAGCGTCGCCGACAACGGTTCCGGATTCGCTCCAGGAAAGCTCGATGGGGCCGCCGAGCCCTGGTCCCTGAAGGAACGCGTCGAGCGCGCGCACGGCTCGCTGCGCCTCCAGTCGGCGCCGGGATCGACCAACGTCCTCATCAGCCTTCCGTTGAGAGGAGCCGCCGCGTGACCCGGGTCCTGCTGGTCGACGACCATCCGATGATCGGGGCCGCGCTCGACATGCTTCTTCGCGGCAGCAACTACGAGCTGCTCGGTCGCGCCCGAAGCGTTGCCGAAGCCGGCCGCGAGATCGCCAGGCTCAAGCCGGACCTTGTGCTGCTCGACGTCAACCTGCCCGACGGTTCGGGGCTCGACGTCCTGCGCCGGATTACCCGCATGCGTGTCCCGCCGGCGGTGATCCTGCTGACCGCGGGAATGGACGAGGCGCAGCTGCTCGCCGCCGCCGACCTCGACCCCGAGGGCATGGTGCTCAAGACTTCGGATCCCGGTCTCCTCATTGAATGCATGGATGCGGTCGCTGCCGGCAAGCGCTGGGTCGACCCCGAGATCGCCGACCGGACGCGCCGCGCACAGGAGCGCGCCGATTCGACGCCGGCCCTGACGCCCCGGGAGCGCGAGCTGATCGAGCTCGTCCGCCAGGGCCTCAGGAACCGCGACATTGCCGCCGAGCTCGGGGTCACCGAGGGCACGGTCAAGGTCTACCTCCACGCCATCTTCGACAAACTTAAGGTCGAAAACCGGACCGAGCTCGCCCTTCGCGCCGCCAGCCTGATCAGCCGCTAGCAAGCGCGGCCGGGTAAGCCGCGACGCGGATTCGCCGGACGAGGCGGCGATTCGCTCGGGAATCACGTTCTCGGAGCGTCCTTACCCAAGGATAATGCGCTCAAAGGGGCCCGAAATTGCTCCTAAATGACACGTTTCTTAACCTATTTTGCTTTCTCAAAGCGCTGATTTTAAAGGAAAACCGTGGCCATCCGCTCCCGGTGGCGGAAAACCGCACGTAAAAAAACTATTAACAAAACGAAACAAACGGTAGTTAAGCCGGGTTTAACGGCCGTTTGTTGACGGCGCGTAACAGGAGAGGTGATTTATGCGTGGGGCAATCCTTGGAATTCTGGCCGGCTCGATGCTGGCATTTGGCGCGACGGCGGCCAGCGCGTCTGTCACGCTTGGTACTGCGATCGGATCATCGTGCACCGGCGGGGGCTGCGTTGCGGGCACGTCGGGGGCAATCGTCACGGACAATGTCAACATTCCGAACAAGGTCCAGTTCGACGACACCAACGCCAGCGCCGGCGGCCAGACTGCCTGGTTCAATTTCTTCGTCGCGCCCAACGCGCTCGGCACGTTCTCAGCGACGGTCACGACCAATCCGGTCTCGACGGTAACGCTCCTCGAGCTGCTGACCGGCGGCACCTCGTCGACCGTTGGCGGCACGCTGCTGACCAGCACTCCGGGGACGCAGCTGACCTGGGGCAACCTGACGGCTAACACCTGGTACACGTTCCGCTACACCGCCAATATGTCGACCGCCGGCAGTATCAGCGGCAACGCTACCTTCTATCCGGCCGTTCCGGAGCCTGCGACCTGGGCGCTGATGCTCCTCGGCTTTGGCGGAATCGGCCTCGCGATGCGCCGCCGTCGCCGCCCGGCGCTCGCGCAAGTCGCCTAACGCCTGACCAGGCCAAACGAATCGGGCGGCCCCGGACGCGTCGGGGGCCGCCCTCTCTTTTGTGCGACGCGCGCAGCGCCGCCTGCTGGGACGCATGGCGAAAGCGCAATGAGCCGCGAATTGCCTCGGGTGACGCGCGGAGCATCGCCCGGAATTTGGGCGTCCGCATGACGCAATTCGGCGCAGC
>JAXDPR010000051.1:0-6557 GCA_034668265.1 Sphingomonadales bacterium | reverse complement strand
GCGCGACAACGTCCTTCGCGCGGAAGCCTGCGAGCTCGGTGCGCTTTCCGACGCGCAAGATCTTGCCATCGGCGATGGCGATGGCGGCATTGTCGATCAGACCGAGCGGATTGCCCGGCGTGGCCTCGAGGGTCGCAATCCTGCAATCGACGAGCAGCCGGTCCCACATCTTCTGTTCCCTTGGGTTTGCCCATAGGCGAGCGCGCCTGTTAGGGTCCAGCCATGAGCGGCTGGCCTAATCTTGCCGAGCTTTTCGTCGGAATCGACGCGAGCGCGCCCGTTGGGCTAGTCGGAGCGCCGCTGGCCGCGGGGTCGGTGACTCCCGGGCGGTGCGACCTTGCACCCGCGCTGCTTCGCCAGACGCTGCGACGGATCGGCCGTTACGACATCGAGACCCGCCGCCAGATCAGCACCGCGATGTTCGACCATGGCGACGTTCCGGTCGCTGACTTGAGCATCGAGGATGCAACGCCACTGATCCGCGACAAGGTCGCTGCGAGCGTCGAGGCACACGCGCTGACGCTGCTCGTGGGCGGCAACAATGCGGTGACCAGGCCGGGCTTGCTCGGGCTCGGCGTGCCGTTGGGCAAAGTCGGGCTGATCACGCTCGACGCGCATTTCGACATGCGCGACCTCCAGAATGGCCTCAGCAATGGCAACCCTGTTCGGGCGCTGATCGAGGACGGTTTGCCGGGCGCAAATATCGCGCAAGTCGGGCTCGCACCCTTCGCCAACAGCCGCAAGATGCACGAGGACGCGCTCGCCGTCGGCAATCTTGTCGTGACGATCGGCGAGGTGCTCAGCAACGGGATTGCTTCGGCGATCGACCAAGCGCTTGCCCGCCTCGCGCATTGCGAGACGATCGTCATCGACTGCGACATCGACGTGATCGACCGCTCGCAATTTCCCGCGGCGCCGGGGGCAAGGCCGGGCGGAATGGCGGCCGTCGATTTCTTCGCCGCGGTGCGCCGCCTGGCCGCCGATCCGCGCGTGCGCCTGATCGACCTCACCGAATGGGACCCGCCGCTCGACCCGACCGACCTCAGCGCTTTGACGGCCGCGCGCTGGATCGCCGAATGCCTTGCCGGCTTCGAGCTGCGCGAGGCCTAGGCTTTCGCTCCGGCTTGTCCGGGCCGACGACGATCTCGCCGTCCGCAATCCGCACCACGCGTTCCCAAGCGATCCGGCGGCCGCCGCTCTTGGCCGTCAGGCTTCCGAACCAGCTACCGGCGCCGCACGTCAAGGCAACGATCCGGCCGCCCGTCGAATGAACTTCGTGGACCCGGCCCAGCGTCTTTCCGTCGAGGGTTTTCAGCTTGGAATTGCGCAAATCGGAGAGTCGCATCACAGCGCTCCCCAGCGCGGAATCCACGACCGCACCTTGTCCTCTGTCCGGTGCAGGCCGACCTGCTCGGCCGAGCATTTGAGGTGCACCGCGCTGCCGATCGATTCGATCTCGACCGGCGGAACCCGGGCGATGCGTGCGCCGGCGATCTTCTCGACCAGCCAGTAGAGCCAGTGCGGCAGACGCCCGCGGTACGCGCCGGGCCCCACGAGCAGCGCCGCGACGCGCGTTTCCCTGCCCGCGCCGCCGCTCAGCTCGACATCGTCGACGATGCCGCACCAGCGCTTGTCCTTGTCCAGGATCGGCAGGTCGACGAGCTGGCTGACCAGCTTCAGAGGGCCCTCGAGGTTCATGCCTGCCCTCCCGACGTCAGCAGGTAGAACGGGATGGCGGCAATCGCGGCGGCGGTCACGACTGCGAAATAGGTCCAGCCGAGGCCTTTCGCGAGCCACTTGTTGGAATGTTCGCGCATGTAGCTCTTGTCGCCCGCAAGCAGCATCAGCGGGAGATAGGTCAGCGGCAGGACGACGATCGAGAAGAGCACCGCATATTCGACCAGGCTCATCACGTTGACCCCGGTCATCACGATCGCCAGCGCGAGCAACATGAAGACAATCCAGGCGATCGTGAAGCGCGGCGCCTCCCATGGTTTCTTGTGCCGGCCCCATTCCCAGCCGAAGAATTGGGATGTCGCATAGGCGTTGGCCATGCAGGTTTCGACGGCCGCGCCCGCCACCGCTATCCACATGCCCCCGAGCGCGAGGAGTAGCCCCGCGCGGCCGAACGGGATTGCCGCCTCCATGGCCGTGGTGCCCGGCTCCTGCGGCCCGACGAGCGCTGGGCCGAACAGCTGCGCGGAGCTGGCGAGGATGGCGATGGCGAGCAGCGACCCGAGCGCGAAGCCGACGGTCGTCGTGACCCGGTTGGTGAGCAGGTCCTTGGGTCCCCACTCTTCCTCGATCCCGCCGGACGAATAGAAATAGGCCTCGTAGGGGAACATCACGGCGCTCAATATCGCGACCCCGAAATAGCCGAACTGCAGCAGTTGCTTCGGGCTGAGACCGCTCGGCACTTGCGGAACGAAGCCGCCGAGCAACTTGTCCCAGGGCGGGTGGATCGCAACCAGCGCCGCCGCGAAGACGATCATCAACAGGCCGAGCAAGCCATAAACGCGCTCGATCCATTTGAAGGGCAGCACCCACATGGACAGCATCACCACCACAGTGCTGGCGCTGGCCATCAGCAGGTAGGGCGCTCCTGTCAGGTAATGGAGGATAAGGCCCAGCCCGCCGATCTCGGCCGCGCAGGTGATGAGCGTGCTGAGCAACGATGCAAACAGGGTGACGAGACCGAGCTTGAGGCCGAGCCGGTGGCGCATCAGGTTGAACACCGGCTGCCTGGCAACCGCCGCGACGCGGCCGGCCATCTCGCCGAACACCATGATTCCGACGGTCGCGAAGGCGAAGACCCATATGAGCGCATAACCGAAGATCGAGCCGGCCTGGGCGGCGAACACCAATTCACTGATGTCGACGAAGCCGCCGACGGCGGTCATGATCCCGAGCGTCAGCTCAAGCGGATTCAAGATTGTCCTCGACTTGCTTGAGCGCGCGCGCGTGGGCCCGCAGAATCGCCGGCGACGCATCGTCCGGCAGTGCCAGCAGAGCGCGGATTTCCGCGCCGTAGCGGCTTTGCGGCTGGTTCAGCGAGCGCAAGTCGGTCTGAAGCTCCTCGCGCAGCCGCTCACGCATGGTCTCCGCATAGACCGGCGTGATTTGGCCCTTTGCCGCCTGCTCGTTGACCAGCGCCCATTCAGCGGCGAGCGAACGTGCCTCGCCGATCGACGCCAGGTCGGCCTGAGGCCCTTTCGAACAGGCCGCGACCAACAGCCCAAACAGCAACCATGAGCGCATGCGCGCAGAACCTTCACGTCAGCGGCGCGGTTCCGGTTAGCCTCGCGCGGCGATGCGGCGGCCCTTTTCCGACAGGGTGCGGAAGGTGATCGAGAAGCGCAGCACCTCGCCGGGCGCGATGCTGTGCTCCCACTCATGGCGCACCTCGCCCGAGAGCAGGTAGGCGGAGCGCGGCGCGACCTCGAGATTCGCTCGTTTGAACCCGCTTGGCGTGCGCTGGCGGAAGCGAAGCCTCGCCGGCGTGCCGAGCGAAATGCCGACGACCTGTTCGAAGACGTCGCGGTCGCGATGCCAGCCAATCCCGGCGCCGGGGTCGTAGCGGGCGAGCAGGACGTGGACGAAATCGCCCGGCTTGATTCCGGCAAAGGCGGCGGCGCGTTCCCGCGCGGGCTCAAGCCAACCGGGAATCGGCTCCGCCGGCGTGAAGCTGGCGTCATCGAAATCGTAGCGCCAGCCGAAGCTCTGCGTCCGGCGGTTACCGAGGAAGCCGTGGAAGCGGAACGGCGCGAGGTCGAGCGCTTTCAGGCAGTCGAGCAGCTCGCGCTCCTCGGACTCGCCGATCACCGCCTCCTTGTAGCGAAGGCCGGCGATCAGCGGCGCGTCGAACAGGAGGCTCACGGCCCGAACAATTCCTTGAGCTCGGACGGTCGGAGCTCGGGCGCAAGCTGTTCAAACGTGCACTGCTTCGGGTCCTTGTCGGGCCGCCAGCGAAGGAAGCCGGTGCCGTGGCGAAAGCGCTGCCCGGTCACCTGGTCGTATCGCACCTCGACCACCAGCACGGGCTTCAAGGGCTGCCATTGGGTGGTGCGCTCGGTGTTCCAGCGGCTCGGGCCGCCGGGGGCGCTGCCGGTGAACCCGGGCGGCTCGATGAGCGCTTCCAGCTTGGCGGTAAGCTTGTCGCGCTCGGACGCCGGGATCGCCGAGGTGAAACCGACATGGTTGAGCCGCCCGTCATCATCATAGAGCCCGAGCAGAAGCGAGCGGACGACCTTCCGTTTTTCGGCAAAACGGAAGCCGCCGACGACGCAGTCGGCCGTGCGCTGCTGCTTGACCTTGATCATCGCCCGCTCGCCCGAGCGATATTCCTGGGCCGCGCGCTTGGCGATCGCGCCGTCGAGCGCTCCGCCGCTGCGCTTGAGCCAGCCCAGCGCGACGTCGCGGTCGCGGGTCATGGGTGAGAGCTGGAGACCGGCGACTTCATTCTTCTCGAAGAAACGCTCGAGCCCCTCGCGGCGCTTGGCGAGCGGCAAGTCGGCGAGTGATTTTCCGTCGAGCTCGAGCAGGTCGAACGCCATCAACTCGGCGGGAGTCTCCCTCGACAGCTTGCGGACACGGCTCTCGGCCGGATGCAGCCGAAGCTGCAGCGCGCCGAACGACAAAGCATCGCCGACCGGGATGATCAGCTCGCCGTCGAGCAGGAAGCGCCTGGCCTTCAGCCGCCGGAGCATGTCGGCGACCTCGGGGAAGTAGCGCGCCAGTGGCTTGCCCGATTTGGAGGTCAGCGTGACCTCGTCGCCGTCGCGTCGGGCGAGGCCGCGGAAGCCGTCCCACTTGGGCTCGAACTGCCAGCCTTCGCCCTCGGGGAGCTCGGCGGCGAGCAGCGCTTCCATGGGAAGGGGAGCGTCGGGTTTGGCCATCTCCTCGCGTGAACGATTCACATGGCCCGGCGGTCCAAGCCCGCTAGCTTGTGCGCTGCAGCAGACGAGGGCGCGTATGGGGCAGCTCACCATCGACAGCGGCGACACGGCCTGGATGCTGGCGTCGACGGCGCTGGTGATGCTGATGATCCTGCCCGGCCTGGCGCTGTTTTACGGCGGCCTGGTCAGGGCCAAGAACCTGCTCAGCGTGATGAGCCAGGTGCTCGGCATCACCGCGATCGCGATCCTGACGTGGGTGCTGTGGGACTATAGCCTGGCCTTCAACGGCGAAGGGCGCTTCATTGGCAACCTAAGCAAAGCGGGGTTCGCGGGGCTGAGCGACGCGTCGTTGTGGGCTGTCGGGACGGCCGGCAAAGCCATTCCCGAGCTTGTGTTCGCGGCGTTCCAGATGAGCTTCGCCGCGATCACCGCGGCTTTGGTGATCGGCGCTCTGGTCGAGCGCGTCCGCTTCTCCGCGATCATGCTGTTCGCCACATTGTGGCTGACGATCGTCTACGCGCCGCTGGCGCACATGGTCTGGTCGTCGGGCGGCCTCCTGTTCAAGCTCGGCGCCATCGACTTCGCGGGCGGGACAGTGGTGCACATCAATTCCGGAGTTGCCGGGCTGGTCGGCGTGGCCTTCGCGGGGTCGCGCATCGGACATTTGAAGGAAGCGATGCCGCCGCATTCGCTGGCGCTGACGATGGTCGGCGCCGGCCTGTTGTGGGTCGGCTGGTTCGGCTTCAACGCCGGCTCGGCACTCGAGGCCAACGGGCTGGCCGCCGTCGCGATGGTCAATACGCTGGTCGCACCGGCGGCGGGGCTCTTGACGTGGATGGCGGCCGAGCGGCTCGTGTCGGGCAAGCCTTCGATGCTCGGCGGCGCCTCGGGGGCGGTGGCCGGACTGGTTGCGGTAACGCCCGCCGCTGGCGCAAGCGGGCCGATCGGAGCGATGTTGCTTGGCTTGGCCGCGAGCCTGGTCTGCTACGGTTTCGTCGGGTCGTTGAAGAACCGCCTGCGGCTCGACGACAGCCTCGACGTGTTCGGGATCCACGGCCTCGGCGGGATCACCGGCTCGATCGGAACGGCGATTGTCGCTTTGCCAATGCTCGGCGGGCACGGCGGCGACAATTATGCGCTAGGCCATCAACTCGTCGCCCAGCTCGCGGCCGTCGCGGTAGCGATCGGATGGTCGGCCGCGGGCTCGACCTTGTGCTTCGGCATCGTCAAGCTGGTGATGCCGCTGCGCCATGCCCGCGACGCGGAGCGCGAAGGCCTCGACATCGCCGATCACGGCGAGCGGGCGTACAATTATTGAATGGCCCTGGATTTCGGGCAACAAAAAAGCCGCCCGAAGGCGGCTGAATTGTTGGTTGCGGGGGCAGGATTTGAACCTGCGACCTTCAGGTTATGAGCCTGACGAGCTACCGGGCTGCTCCACCCCGCGCCAAAACAACAAAGCCGCCGCTCGGCATGCCGGCAGCGGCCTTGAAAAACATTGCGAATGGGCTCTTGCTCACGCCGCCAGCAAAGCCTGGCGACGACCTACTCTTCCACTGCTTAAGCAGTAGTACCATCGGCGCTGTCCGGTTTCACGGCCGAGTTCGGGATGGGATCGGGTGGGTCACGGACGCTATGGTCACCAAGCTATGGTGACGGCGC
>JAXDPR010000050.1:0-3251 GCA_034668265.1 Sphingomonadales bacterium | reverse complement strand
GATTTCATCATCATTGACCGCGATCCGACCAAGGTTGACCCGCAATCGCTGGCAAAAACACAGGTTTTGGAGACGTGGGTCGGCGGAAAGCGGGTCTTCAACCGCGCTTCGGCAACGCCCGAGCGCGGTCAATGAGCATCGCCGGGGTGAGCACCTGCGGCAGCTCTTCCGGCGCCTCTCCCGGTCGATACCACAAATAGAGTGGCACCCCCGCCCTCCCCCGGCTCTCCAGGAAGCGGGTGATGGCGGGGTCTCCGTTGGTCCAGTCCCCGGCGAGGACCTGCACATTTGACTTCTTGAACGCGTCGCGAACTTCGCCGCGATCGATCGCCGCGGCTTCGTTGACCTTGCACGTCAGGCACCAGTCGGCCGTGAAATAGACGAATACCGGATGGCCTGCGGCGAGCTCTCGCGAAACCGCCTCTTCGCTCCACGCTTCGGCGCCAGAGACCGCGTGCGGTGACGTGGTTCGCTGCGGCACGAGCGCGATCCCGACCCCGACCAACGCCAGCGCCGCAAGCACACCGCCCCATGCGCCCGATTTGCCGCGCCGCTGGAGGCGTCCCGCCGCGGACGCCGCGAGCAACAAGCCGATGCTGACCACGGCCCCGATCAACAGCCCGCGGTCGCCGGCCTGCCGGTAGAGCAGCCACAAGGCTGCGACGGCGCTCGCCGCCATCGGGATCGCGAGGAAGCGCTTCAGGCGGTCCATCCAGGGGCCGGGCTTCGGCATCCAGCGTCGCAGCGCCGGAACGAAGGCGAGCCCAAGGAACGGCAAGCCAAGCCCGAAACCAAGCGCCGCGAAAACCGCTACGGAGCCGGCGGGCGGGAGCAGCAGCGCCGTCCCTAGCGCGGCGCCGAGGAATGGCCCTGCGCAGGGCGTCGCGATGAAGGCGGCGAGTGCGCCCGTGCCGAAGCTCCCCGCCGGCTGGGCGCGGCCGCCGAGCACCGGCAACTCAAACAGGCCGAGCAGGTTCGCGGTAATCGCGACCGCCAGCAGCAGCAGCAGCATGATCGTCCGCGGGTCCTGAAGCTGGAACGCCCAGCCGGCCTCCGCCCCTGCAGCGCGGACGGCGAGCAGCACCGCACCGAGCGCGCCGGTGCCGACGATGGTCCCGGCGGTGTAGGCGAGCGCGTCCGAACGGACCTCGCGCACCTCGCCGCCGGCACGCGACAGGTGGAGCGCCTTCAAGGCCAGGATCGGAAACACGCAGGGCATCAGGTTGAGGAGGATGCCGCCGGCGATCGCGCCGAGCACTGCGAACAGCACGACCTTCCAGCCGAGGCCGCCAAGCGGGGTGCCGCCTTCGAAAACCGGGCCAGGGACGGCGTGGAACTCGAGCCCGCGGTCCTCGGCCGAAGCGAGGACCCCCGAAAATTGCTGCGGGGCGGTCTTCATTGCGAGCTCGGCGACGATCCAATCGCCCGAGCGACGGAACGACTGTGGCGCCTCATAATCGACGACCTTGTCGGTGATCGGGAAGACGTAAGGGTCGCGGACCTCAACGCTGGCCGGAATCGGGATCGCGACGCGCAACCTGTCGCCCGCGACTTCGAAATGGCCCACCGTGACGAGCGGCGGGGGCAAAGCGCGGCGCCATTGATCGAACTGGGCCCGGTTCGGAGTGCCGCTGCCGACCGGCAGGTCGAGCGAAAGCTGTCCGTGCTCGGGCACGCAGACCTTGTCGGTGCAGGCGAGCCAGTGCGCATCGGCGCGGATCGGGACAGCAGCTTTGGCGTCAGCCGGGACCTTGAGCCGCACGAGCACCGCATAATCGCGCTCGAACACGTAGTTCATCAGCCCGGCGACGGTCAGCCGCCTCGGCACCGGATAGCGCAGCGGCCCGGCGGCAAAGCCCCTGGGGAGCTGCCATTGGACGTCCATCGGGAGCCCGGCATCGCCCGGATTGAGCCAATAGCCGTGCCAGCCGGGGTTGGTGCGCATGTGGATCGCAAGCTCGACCTCGCCGCCCGGCGGCGCTGGCCCTTCGGCGACGAGCTGTGGTTCGATCCCCCGCGCCTGGGTGAGCGCCGGAATGAGGAGGACCGCGAGCAAGAGGAGCAACCGACGTAACATCGTTACGGCGCTAGTCGGACATCCGCGGCTAGTCGAGGTTGGGCCGGAGCCAGCGCTCCGCCTGCTCGAGCGGGACGCCGCGACGCGCGGTATAATCGTCGAGCTGGTCGCGGCCGATCCGCGCGACTCCGAAATACTGGCTGTCGCGATGACCGAAGTAGAAGCCCGACACGGCCGAGGTCGGAAGCATCGCGAAATTCTCGGTCAGGGTGACCTCGGCGGGATTCCCGCCGAGCATCTCGAACAGCATGGGCTTGAGGCTGTGGTCCGGGCAGGCCGGATAGCCCGGCGCCGGCCGGATGCCGTGGTATTTCTCGCGGATCAGCTGCGCGTTGGACAGATGCTCGTCGGCGTAAGTCCACAGCCGGTTGCGGACTTCGGCGTGAAGTACTTCGGCGAAGCTCTCGGCGAGACGGTCGGCGAGCGCCTTCAGGAGAATGTCGGAATAATCGTCGTTGCCGGCCTTGAAGCGCGCGAGGTGCGGCTCGAGCCCGTGGATCCCGACCGCGAAGCCGCCGATCCAGTCCTCGCCGTCGGGATTGATGAAATCGGCCAAGCACATGTTGGCGCGCCCTTCCCGCTTCTTCACCTGCTGGCGGAGGAAGGGGACTCGGGTCCAGTCGTTGCCGGCGAGCACCAGAACGTCGTCGCCTTCGCGCTTGCAGCGCCACAGACCGACGGTTCCCTTTGGCGTCACCCAGCGCTCGGCAATTATTCTGTCGAGCATCTCCTGTGCGTCCGTAAACAGGCTTGTTGCGCTCTCGCCGACGACCGGGTCGTCGAGGATCGCAGGATAATTGCCCGCGAGCTCCCAGGCGCGGAAGAACGGCGTCCAGTCGATCGAGGCCTTGAGGTCCGCCAGCGGCCAATCGCCGAAGTGATGCAGCCCAGGATATTGCGGTGCGGGCGCCTGCCCCGACGGATCAAAGGGGAAAGCGTTGGCCCGGGCGTCGGCGAGACTGGCAAGCTCGCTCTGCCCGCTGCGCTCGCGCGACTTGCGCAGCTTGTCGTAATCGTCCGCGGTCGAGGCGAGCAATGGCTCGCGCTGAGTGTCCGAGACCAGCGACGAAGCGACACCGACTGCGCGGCTGGCGTCGAGGACGTGGATGACCGGGCCTTCATACGCCGGGTCGATGCGCAGCGCGGTATGCGCCTTGCTGGTGGTCGCGCCGCC
>JAXDPR010000049.1:0-2723 GCA_034668265.1 Sphingomonadales bacterium | reverse complement strand
TGCGGGCGGTTAGCGCGATTGCCGACGCACCGATCTCAATTTGCGGGGCAGGGTGCCAAGTCGCGCGCAGCCGTCCGGACAGGTTGCGATAACCGTCGCGGTCCCCGTCGCCGCTGAAGCTGTCGATCCCGGTCGCGCGCTGAAAGCCGATCGCCCCTGCAAGTGTCGATCTGTTGCCGGCCACGGACCCGGCCGCGCTCGCCCGCTCGAAACCGAACGAGCCAGCTTCTGTGGTCGCGTGATAGCCTGCAGCGTCGTCGACGGCATTGACGGCGATCACGCCGCCGATCGCATCGGATCCCCAAAGCGCCGATTGCGGCCCGCGAACGACCTCGATCCGGGAAGCGAGGTCGGCGTTGAGGATCTCGTAGCGCGGGGCGTCGCCCGAGGCCGGGTCGTTGATCTTGATGCCGTCGATGAAGAGCAGCGTGTGGTTGGCCTCGGCGCCGCGAATTCGGACCTCGGTCAATGACCCGGCAGGGCCGGACGTCGCGACTGCAGCGGACGGTGTCAGCCGCAACAGAGCACTCACCAGCGGCTCGTCGAGACGTTCGATGCTCTGCTGGTCAATGACAGTTACGCTTGCGGGCGTCTGCTGCTTGTTTTCCGGGGCGCGAGACGCGGTGATGACGATCTGGTCGGTGGGAATGGGTAATGCGGGCATGAAAATCCTCCTGTTGACGAACTTGTCGTCACAGAGGGATCGCGGCCTCGAAGAGGCAGCAGGGCCCACGCCCCGCGGCTGGTCCCGGCCGAGGAAACGGACGACGGACCAAGGCAGGTTCCTGACTTCGCCGAAGCATTCGGCTCACAGTTGCGGGCACAGCGCCGGATTTTCGCCGGCTTCCCTTTGAACCGCCCCCGCCGGAAGTGACCGATAGGACCGTCCGGGGGACGGTTCGTGTTCGGTCGCTGTCCGTGGGCGGCACCCTAGTCTGCGCCGTTGCTACGGCCGCAATCGCCGGGCTGTCAAATTGGCGTTTCCCAGATTATTCAGGCTCCATGACCAGCAACCACGCTCGCTTGATCGCGCTCCTGTCCGCGATCCTCTTTGCCGCCACGTTGCGGCTCGTGCCGCATCCGCCGAATTTCACGCCGATCGGCGCCATGGCTTTGTTCAGCGGGGCCTCTCTTGGTCGCCGGCCATTGGCGTTCGTGGTGCCGCTTGGCGCAATGCTGCTCAGTGATGCCGTTCTTGGCTTCTATTCAGGCATGTGGGTGACCTATCTCGCGATCGCGATCATCGTGCTCGTCGGCTGGCTGGCCCTGTCGCGCGTTTCGGCCCTGCGTGTCGCGGGAGCCGCAGTCGCCTGCTCGGTCCTGTTCTTTCTGGTCAGCAACTTCGGAACATGGGCGCTGAGCGGCATGTACCCCCACACCGGGGCCGGGCTTGCTGCCTGCTATGTCGCCGCGATCCCGTTCTTCCAGAACACGCTTGCCGGCGACCTCTTCTATGCGACTTTGCTGTTCGGCGGCTTTCGCATCGCCGAGCTTCTGGTCCCGCGGATTTCTCCCGCTCAGCCTCGACCCGCTTGAGGGGCCACGTTGGTTGCAACTTTTCGGACGTCCCTGTAGAGGCGCCCATCAACTTGTTGCTGCTGGTCGGAAACCAGCGGCTAACTCAAGGAAAAACATCATGAAGTCCGGCGCTCACCCCGATTATCATTTGATCAACGTCGAAATGACCGATGGAACGAAATTCCAGACGCGTTCGACCTGGGGCAAGGAAGGCGACACGATCCACCTCGACATCGACCCGAAGGTGCATCCGGCTTGGACCGGAGGCACGCGCCAGGTCCAGGAAGGCGGTCAGGTCGCGCGCTTCAACAAGCGCTTCGGCGGACTCAGCCTGGGCAAAAAGGAAGCTTGATCCGCCAAGCGCCGCGGATTGAGACCGAGCGTCTCGTCCTGCGCGAATTCCGGCGGGACGACCTCGACACCTACGCGGCTACCCTCGGCGACGAGCACGTCATGCAGCATATCGGCGGCAAGCCGATGAACCGCGAAGATTCCTGGCGGCGGCTGCTCGGGGGCATCGGCATGTGGTCATTGATCGGCATGGGGCCGTGGGCTGTCGAGCAGAAGTCCGACGGTCGGATGGTCGGTCATTGCGGATTCTTCCAGTTAGAGCGCGACGTCATGCCGCTGATCCTCGGCGAGCCCGAGATGGGCTGGATTTTCGATCGCTCGGTGCACGGGCAGGGGATCGCCTTTGAGGCCTGCAGCGCCGCGCTCGAATGGGCGGAGCGGGAAATCGCCGCCGATTCCTATCCGGCGATCATCGATCTTGAAAATGCGCCCTCGATGAGGCTCGCCGAGCGCCTCGGTTTCGTCAGGCTAGACGACGGGACCTACCGTGATGCGCCGATTGCCTTTTATCGGCGGCCGGGAAAGCTCGTGGCCTAGAAGGCCGGCAGCCCTGTAATCGCGCGGCCCATGATCAGTGCATGGACGTCGTGCGTGCCTTCGTAGGTGTTGACCGTCTCGAGGTTGGCGGCGTGGCGCATGACGTGGAACTCGGCCGAGATGCCGTTGCCGCCGTGCATGTCGCGCGCGACCCGCGCAATGTCGAGCGCCTTGCCGCAATTGTTGCGCTTGACGATCGAGACCATCTCGGGCGCGAACTTCCCCGCGTCCATCAGCCGACCGACCCGCAGGCTCGCCTGCAGCCCGAGCGCGATGTCGGTCTGCATGTCGGCGAGCTTCTTCTGGTAGAGCTGGTT
>JAXDPR010000048.1:0-3036 GCA_034668265.1 Sphingomonadales bacterium | reverse complement strand
GGGGTCATGTACGCAACGCGGCGAATAGACTGGAGCGGGCACAGGGAAGCCGCAGCGACGGCGTGACGAGGCGGCGTGACGTGGCGAATCTTTGCCGCTAGTCGGCAGGGATGACGTCCCAAGCACTGCCGCCCAAGCGCATTTTCCCGACCTCCAAGGTCGACGCCCGTTCCGCCGAGCATGTTCCCTCGGCCCCGCAAACCGAGAGCAGCGCGTACAAGCTCGCCTTCCAGGACACCGAGTTCCTGCTGCGCGAGGATTTGCGGCCGGTCCGCTTCCAGCTCGAGCTGCTGAAGCCCGAGCTATTGCTCAACGAAGCCAATATCGGCTCGACCTTCGTCTTCTATGGATCGGCGCGAATCCCCTCGCCCGAGATGGCCGACGCACTGGTTGCCGCCGCGACTAACGACGAACAGCAGCGAATCGCCGAACGGCTCAAGGCCAAGGCGCATTATTACGAGACCGCGCGCGAGCTGGCGCGTCTGGCGAGCCAGTGCGGGACCGACGAGGAAGGGAAGAAGCATTTCGTGGTCTGCTCGGGCGGCGGTCCGTCGATCATGGAAGCGGCCAACCGCGGCGCGGCGGAGGTCGGGCAGGAGTCGATCGGGCTCAACATCGTGCTGCCGCACGAGCAGATGCCCAACCGCTACGTGACCCCGGACCTCAGCTTCCAGTTCCACTATTTCGCCTTGAGGAAGATGCACTTCCTGCTGCGCGCCCGGGCGGTCGCGGTGTTCCCCGGCGGTTACGGGACGTTCGACGAAATGTTCGAGCTCCTGACCCTGATCCAGACCGGCAAGGTCCGGCCGCTGCCGATCCTGCTGTTCGGCAAGGATTATTGGAACCGCGTCGTCAATTTCGAGGCGATGGTCGAGGAAGGCGTGATTGCCCCGCACGACCTCGACCTGATCCACTGGACCGAGGACGCCGGCGAGGCCTGGGAGTTCGTGCGCAACTACTATGCCGACCACCCGGCGGGACTGCCGCCGATGCAGTCGGGGCCACCGGAATAACCAAGGAAACGACTATTTCGTCGCAGTTGCCGCCGCCGGCGTAACAGGCGCGGCCTTGCCGGCATCAGCCTTCTGGTGACCATTGTCAGGACCGCTGCCCGGCTTGTTGTCGGCGGCAGCGGTTGCCGCTGCTGGAGCCGCCGGAAGCGGCTTGGGCGCGTCGCTGTGCGCGTTGAGGAAGGCGATGACATTGGCGCGGTCCTCGGGATTGCTGAGGCCGGCGAACGTCATCTTGGTGCCCGGAGCGAAGGCCTTGGGGCTCGATAGCCACTGGCTGAGATTGTCCCAGTTCCAGCTGCCGCCCTTGCCCGAGAGCGCCGGAGAGAAAGCAAAGCCCTTGCCCTGGCCGATCGGCTCACCGATCACGTCCCACAGGTTCGGGCCAAGCTGGTTCGCACCGCCCTTGTCGGCATTGTGGCAGGCCATGCACTTGTTGAAGACCTGCTGGCCCTTGGCCGGGTCGGCCTTGGCGAGATAGGCTTCGATCGGCTGTTCGGCAGCCGCGCCGGCTTCGCCTTCCTGCGCCGCGCCCGCGATCGGGTAGCCCATTTTCTCGGGCCGCTCCGCATGGAACATCTCGCCCGCGACGATCGACGATCCAAGCGCCACGATCCCTGCGAACAGCACCCAGCCGGCAATGATATTGAAGCGGTCGTCCATGAGTTTCCCTGTGTTCGCGGATGCGAGAGATGAATGAAATTGCGCCGCCTCTTAGGGTCGAGCGGGGCCTAACTCAAGCCGCGTGCCGCGCCGCAAGAACCAGCTCGGCAGCACGCCGGTAGAGCGTCGGAAGCCCGGCCTCGCCGAGGCTCCCGAACGGCTGCCACCAGCCCTCGCCCTCCGGCTCCGAGCGAGGGACGATGGCAAGGTCGAGCGAGAAATGGGTGAAGACGTGGCGGACGGTGCCGATCGCGTTCAGCCGGTCGGCCGCGGCTTCGCCCCACTCGCCTCCGGGCAGCGCCGCCATTCCACCGAGCAGGCCGTTGGCGGGGCGGCGGACGAGCCACACCGAGCCGGAGCGCTCGATCCAGTAGGCGATGCCATGGCGATGCGGTCGGGGGGCGCGCTTGCGGCGTTCGGGAATGGCTTCCGGTTCGCCGCTGGCGAAGGCGGCGCAATCCAAGGCCAGCGGGCAGGCCTGGCAGCGCGGGTTGTTCGGGCGGCAGATGGTGGCCCCCAGGTCCATCATCGCCTGGACGAAATCGCCGGGTCGATCGGTCGGCATCATTTCCAGCGTGAGACGCTCAACTTCGGGACGCGTAGGCTGCTTCACGCCATGAACACGGGCGACCACCCGCTCGACATTGGTGTCGACCGCCGCTGCCCGCTCGCCGAACGCAATCGCAGCAACGGCCGCCGACGTGTAGGCGCCGATGCCCGGAAGCTGGCGAAGCCCCGCGGCGGTTTGCGGGAAGCCGCCGCGACGTACGACCTCGCGAGCGCAGGCGGTGAGGTTTCTTGCGCGGGCATAATAGCCAAGGCCGGCCCACTCGCCGAGGATCGCCTCGTCGCTCGCGGCGGCGAGCGCCTCGACCGTCGGCCAGCGCTGAAGGAACCGCTCGAACCGGGGGCGAACGGTCGCGACCGTCGTCTGCTGGAGCATGACCTCGCTCAGCCACACGCGATAGGGATCGGGCGGCGGCGCGCCCGGCGGCGAGCGCCATGGCAGGTCGCGGGAGTTATCCACATAATGTTGGAGCAGGCGATCGGCGATATTGGCGGTCACCAATTCGCTATGGCATGGTCAGGGCGCATGTCGAAGAGGGTGCCGGACAACAAGGATTCGCCGCGGAGCGGCCGGGCGCGAGCGGCAGGCGAGCTGATCGGCGAGGTCGGCGGCCAGTCGTTTCGCCGCTTCGGATTTGTCCAGCATTCGATTGTCAGCCGCTGGGGGGAGATCGTCGGTCAACGCTATTCGAAGGTCTCCTCGCCGGAATCGATCAAATTCCCGGCCGGCAAGAAGGCCGGCGGCGTTCTGACCCTGCTGGTCGACGGCGCCCATGCGCCGCTGATCCAGCATTTG
>JAXDPR010000047.1:0-4857 GCA_034668265.1 Sphingomonadales bacterium | reverse complement strand
CGATGCTGCTCGAGATGATGCGACTGACACAGACTGATGCACCATTTGTCGGATGGCTTGAGGCCAGCGCCCCCATCGGTGCCGACGCGTACGTGAGCGCATTCGATCGGCAGCTGACGGCAGCCGGGGACTGAGCAGCGATGCCGCCTGACCCACGAGCGGTGCGCCGCGCAAGTCCGCGAGCTTCTTTTGCGCGGCGCACGGGGCAGAGGCGGTGGGAAGCGTAGCTCAGGCATTGTCTTTGACCGGCTCCAGCGAGCCCGCTTCTGGGGTTTTTGATGTCCCTCGGGACCCTCGCTTGCGCTGCCGACCGGCATCGGCCGGCGGGCGGTTGGCCAGCGCTTCACGACGCGCGCCGAAGCATTCGCCGAGCTGGCAGTAGAGATCGGGTTGTTCGCGGCTCAGGCCTTTGAGCAGATCGCGGTTCCGCTCCTGAACGAGGCTGATCGCCTGCTCACTTTCGCATAAGGAGACGATATCTTCGATGTCGCGCGCCCACTGCTGCCAGCCCTGGATCGGTTCCGCCAGGTGCGTCTTCCGCGAGGCTCTGGGGCTCGATCGTTCCGCATCCTCGCTTCCCGCGAGCGGGATGCAGAAGGTCTGGATCATCGCGCTCTTGTACGCCGCCGACATCGCCTTGGCCGTGGCTTTGTCGCTGGCATCGAGCGCTTCGCCGTAAGTAGTCACGACATGGCTCGACCCGTCATCAACGCTGGTCAGCACGAAGGCTGCCTTGAGCGACACATGGAATAGCGAGCGTTGGGCATCGTCCTGGCGCTCGACCAGGCTTCGTTCCTTCACTCGAGGAAGCACGCACAGGCGATGCCTGGCGAGCAGCGGTGCCAGGCGATCGAGCAAATCGTCGATCGACCGATAGCGGTAATCGTCGGCATCGTTGACATGGCTTTTGGCGATGCCCCGCTCGGCGAGTTCGGCGGAAACGGCGTTGATCGCCGCGTAGACACTCGGCGCGCTCATGGGGCTAATTCTTTGATGGTAATGGCGCCCGACTTGCTGCGCTTGGCCTCGATGCCGTGCCCGAAGGCTCTTGAGACATCCTCCTCGACCAAGCTCTTGATCGACGCGCAGGCACAGGCGTGGGCCTTGGCAGCGTCCCGGTGCTTCAGCCAGTCAAAGGCTGCGGACGCCCAGCTGTTGTTTCCCTCAAGACAGACCTCGCGAGTACCAATCGGCCGCGGCGGGGGAGGGGGCTTAGCCGGAACCGGCTCTTCGCCGGTGAGCACGCAATTCCAGAAGCGCTGCTCGGCTTCGAGCAGCTCGATCTGGTAAAGCCAGTCAGCGGCGACTTCAAAGATCTCAAACTTGTGATTGCCGAACAGAACCGACAGCGTCGCCTGCCGGTAGCCGGTCACCGCCATGTCGTGCTGGAGCTGGGGCATATAGCGCTCGAGGATCTCGTCGGCCTTCGCGAAAGCGCTGGTGTGTTTGGCTTCGAAAATGCTGCCGGTGTCCTGGATGATCCCATCCAGCGTGCATCGCCGCCACTCGTGCACTCGACAGGTGAAAATCGCGCCGACGTTGCTGATCCGCGTTGCCGTCAAATGCTCGAACCACTGGCGGTTGAACGGCTCGGTCCAACAGCCAAGGATCACCGGGAGGACGTTCGAAAGATCGGCCGGCTCGCTTTCGCCGCGCTTTTCCAGCCAGAGCTGATGAATCCGCTCGGCATCGCCGGAGAGAATGATGTTTGCATCGCTGCCGCCGATGCCGCGGCTGCGCCGTAATACGTCACTGGCCGATAGTTGTAGGTGCTCAAGCCTTGGCCATTGCACCGAATCCTCGGGGTCGGGCGATGCTGGAGGCTGGTTGGTCCAAGGCGACGGTGCGATCCCGCACTTCTCATCCTCCGAACTAATGAAACCGCCTTCCAAATCGCCCAATAACCGTCCCCTTCAGAACGCCCAACTACACGAAATATATGGTAAATTCGGCCGCAGATTTCAAGATCGAGGGTATTGAATCTCAGCGACTTTTATGTTCTGATCCGCCGACAAATAGGCGGTGCGCGTCGGCGCCCAGGTCAGTAGGCAAGGCGGCGATTGAGCAGAATCTCGAGGGCCTCGGCCGCCGCGTTGCCGGCCTCCTTGCCGCTCATGCCCCAGAACTCTTGCAAGTATTGCCACGCGTAGGGACTGGCGATGAAGCTGGCGATTGCTGCGCGTCGGCGCAGGCTGCGCTCATCCAGATACTCAAGTTCCTCGCGAACGCAGCCGACCATTGCTTGCTGACGTTCCTTGTTCGAGCGCCCACGGCCCACTCGTCGCGCCTGGCTGTGAAGATATGCGCGCACCAGTTCGCGCTGCTGGTCAAGTCGCGGAAACAGGCTGCGGGGCCTCTCGACCAGCGCGTCAGGAGTCTGCGGCAAAGCTGAGGGCCCGATCAATTCGAGCATCCGCAGCCAGACGGACAGAATGAGGGCGTCCCGGCTCTCGAAATGGCGATAGACGGTGCGTTCGGTAACGCCGGCGACAGCTGCGACAGCTCTGACCGTGACGGCTTCCTCGCCAGCGCTGCGAACTAACGCGAGTGCCGCCTCGAGAATGTTGGTCCGCGTTTGCTCTTTTTGCTCGTCGCGCAGCGTCAGCGGCACCGCAAGAATTAGTTCGTCAAAATTCATGTCATACACCATGACACGAAATATGCGCGACATGCAACTAGGCTTTATGGTTAAGATCTTGAAATCGCTTCCTTCGCGCTCGAGCGAGGGCGGCGCTAGCGCCTGAAAAATTGAACAATTAACCGTTTTAACCCTCTAAACAGGCGTTTCGCGATGCGGGCCAGACGGGCGCTAATCTGACTTTTGATCTGCTCGAAATTCCGGCACTGGACGCCGCAAGCGACTGGATCTTAGGATCCCATTCGAGATCGCTCAGCCGGAAAGGCGGGCCGGGCCAACCCTTTTCCGGCCGCGGCGGATAGGAGAGTTATGCGGTCGGAAGTGACTGGTCAGCCGAGGCTGGTGTGGGACGTCGGGGCCGATCTTGGCGAAGGACCGGTGTGGGTCGAGCACGACCGCGCGCTGTGGTTCACCGACATCAAGCGGCAGAAGATCTACCGCTTCGACCCTGCGAACGGAGAGAAACGCGCCTGGGATTCGCCCCAGCAGGTCGGCTTCGTCTTCCCGGCGGCGAGCGGCGGCTTCGTGGCCGGTCTTGAGAGCGGACTTCATCACTTCGATCCGGACAGCGGCGCATTCAGCCTGATCGCCGAGGTTGAGCCCGACCTTCCGACCAACCGGCTCAACGATGGCGTCGTCGATCCCAAGGGCCGGCTGTGGTTCGGGACGATGGACAATTCGGAGCGCGCGAAGAGCGGCGCTTTCTATTGCTTCGACCGCGGCGAATTGAAGCGCACCGGCCTCAGCGGCATCAGCATCACCAATGGTCCCACGATCTCGCCAGATGGCGACAGGCTGTACTGGGTCGACACCTTGGCAGGCACCATTTCGGCCTGCGACATCGGAGCGGGTGGCGAACTCGGAACTTCGCGCGAAGTCGTCCGCATTCCACCGGTTGAGGGCCATCCCGACGGGCCGACGGTCGACAGCGAGGGCTGCATCTGGATCAGCCTCTATTCGGGCTGGGAGGCGCGGCGCTACTCCCCCGATGGCGAGCTCCTCGACCGCGTCCGTTTCCCGGTCGCCAACATCACCAAGCTGGCGTTCGGCGGGCCCGATCTCAGGAGCGCCTTCGCCACCACCGCGCGGCATTTGCTCAAGGCCGAAGCGCTCGAACGTCAGCCCCTGGCCGGCGGCCTGTTCCGGTTCGAGGCCGATGTCGCGGGCGTACCATGCCCGCTGGTTGCCCTCTGAGCCACTCGTCACAGGCGTAAAACCTGCACGATTTCGCCGGCTGCCAATGCCGCCGAGTTCGACGCTTGGCGGACGAGGACGTCGGCGTCAGCGAGCGCTTTTTGCGCATGCGATTCCTGGAACCCGAGCAGCGAGACCTCGCCGGAATCGAGGCGAGCGCGGTGGAAGGTCTCGCGCTGATCGCATTCCCGCAGCGGCGTGGCGAGACGCGCCGGCTCCCAAGCCAGCCCTTGTTCGGTCCGCCTGCCTTGCATCGCCGCCAGCAGCGGCGCGAGCAGCAGCCGGGCGGTGACCAGCGCCGAGGTCGGGTTGCCCGGCAGGCCGAGCACCAGCGCCTTGCCGATGCGGCCGAGCCAGGCCGGCTTGCCGGGACGGATCGAGATTTTCGAGAAGAGCAGGTCGAGGCCGAGCGGCTCGAACATCGCCCTGGCGAAGTCGCGTTCGCCCACCGACGCGCCGCCGATGACCACGCTGATATCAGCCATGGCAAGCGCATCAGCCGCTGCAGCTCGTAGCTGATCCAGATCGTCGCGGAGGCGACTGCGGCTGACGATTTGAGCGCCCCAATGCGTGGCCAGCGCGGCGACGCCGAGCGCCGCGCTGTCGGGAACGGCGAGCGCGGACGCACGGGCTTCGCCTGGATCGACTAGCTCGTCGCCGGTACTCAGCAGCGAAACGCGGGGGCGGGCAACGACCTCGACCTCGGCAACGTCGGCGCCGGCGGCGGCGATCAACGCCGCTGGATCAAGCAGGCGGCCAGCCGGAAGTATTTCGTCTCCCGTGCCGAAGTCCTTGCCTCGAGGGCGCACCCAGGTTGCCGGCCCGGGGTCGGATTCGATGATTGCCGTGTCGCCGTCGCGGCGGACCTGCTCCTGGATGACGATGCGGTCCGCGCTTTGCGGCAGCGGAGCGCCGGTGAAGATGCGGATACAGGCGCCGGGTTCGACTGTCCCGGCCCAGCCGACGCCAGGCAAGGATTCGCCGACCAGCTTCAGTGTTGCAGGGAAGCGTGCGAGGTCTGCGCC
>JAXDPR010000046.1:0-3135 GCA_034668265.1 Sphingomonadales bacterium | reverse complement strand
GCTGGACGCCCACGGCTTCATTCGAGCGGCTGGGGTTCACAAGCTGCATGCCGGCGCCCACTATGATGCCTTCACACTTCGCAGCCGGCGCTTCGCCACTGCCGACTGGCTGAGCGGCCCGCCGGGTACGCTGACCCAGGAGTCGCTCGGCAAGACGCGCACGCTTGCGCTGTGGGGCGACGACGAATGGGGAGTAGCGCCGGACCTGATGCTGACGCTCGGGGCGCGCTACGAATGGTGGAAAGCCTATGGCGGCCGCATCTTCCCGCTTTCCGCCCCCGCCAGCGCCGACCAGCCGAGCCGAAGCGCCCAGGGCCTTTCGCCCAAGGCCTCTCTCCACTGGGAGCCGGCGAAGCACTGGACAGCCACTTTGTCGATCGGCCGGGCGCTTCGCTTTCCCACCGTCAGTGAGCTCTATCAGTCGGTCGCGGTCGGCACGCAGCAGCGCTCGCCCGACCCCAATCTCCGTTCAGAGAAGGCCTGGTCGGGCGAGCTCGCGGTCGAGCGCAGTAGCGCCGGCGGCCGGGTGCGGCTGTCGCTATTCCACGAAAGCATCGCCGACGCGCTAATCTCCCAGACCTCCCCTTTTCCCGGAACGCAGACTTCCGTGAGCTTCGTTCAGAATATCGGCCGCACCCGCACCAACGGTGCCGAGCTGGTCGTCGAGAAGCGGGACGTCCTTCCGCATTTCGACCTGACTGGCAGCTTCACCCTCGCCGATCCGAAGATAGCCTCCAACCCTGGCTTCCCGGCCGCCGTCGGCAAGCTCATCCCGCAGGTCCCTGGCCGCAAGGCGACCCTGGTCGCGACCTGGCGCGCGAACGACCGTCTCTCGCTGACCATGGCGGCCCGCTACTCGAGCCGGCTATTCGGAACGATCAACAATGCCGACATCGTCGGCCACACTTATCAGGGCTTCGAAGGCTATTTCGTCGCCGACGCGCGGATGCTCTACCGCGTAACGCCGCACATGGAGCTTGCAGCGGGAGTCGAGAACCTCACCGATAAGCGCTATTTCCTGTTCCACCCCTTCCCTGGCCGCACCGTAACGGCCGAAATCCACTGGCATTTGTGAAAGGATCGAGGATGCGCCTGATGATCAGCCTTGCCGCCGTTGCGCTTGCTTCATCGGCGTCGGCGCATGTCACTGTCTCGCCGCAGCAGAGCGCACCGGGCGCGCGCGAGAAATATGAGCTTCGCATTCCCAACGAGCGCAAGTCGGCGACGATCACGGTCGAATTCCATTTCCCCACTGGCCTTCGAGTGACTGCGGTCGAGCAGAAGCCGGGTTGGCAGGCCGAGGCGTTGCGCGATCCCGCGGGCAACCTCATCGGCGTGCGCTGGATCGGCAGTCTCCCGCCCGAGCAATTCACCGAATTCGGCCTGATCGGGGTGAACCCCACTGCCGGCGAACTGGTCTTTACCGCGATCCAGGCCTTCGCCGACGGCACCAAGATCAACTGGTCGGGCGCGGCGGGCTCGAAGACCCCGGCGGCGCGGGTCAGGCTGGCGCGCTAAGCGCCAATTACCGATTCATAGGCCTTGAGGACGCTGCTCGAGGCCTCGTCCCAGTCGAACCTTGCGCTTTCCTGGCGGGCGAGGATGCCGAGCGCCCGGCGGCGGCCGGCGTTGCGGTAAAGTTCGGCAACCTCATCGGCAAAACCTTCCGGCCTGCAAATCACGATGCTGCGGCCGCCTGCGGCCAGCGCCCTGGCGCTTTGGGCCTCCGCGCAGACCACCGCCAGCCCGGACGCCATCGCCTCCGGTACGACATTGCCGAACGCCTCGGTCTGGCTCGGGTGCAGGAGGATGTCGGCACTAGCCACAGCGCGCGCCAGCGCCGGCCCTTCGAGGTGGCCGGCGAAGACGGCGTCGCCGAGCGGCTCGAAGCGGTGCCGTGCAGGCCCAGCTCCGACGATCAGCGGTCGAATCCTTATTGGGCGCTGCCTCAAGGCCAGCACCGTCGAAACGAAATCGGCGATCCCCTTCTCGACCACCAGCCGGCCGAAGAAGAGCAGTACGACGTCGTCATCGGCAAACCCGTGCGCTCGGCGCCACTCCGGGTCGCGCCGCTTTGGGTCGAACAGGTCGCGGTCCACCCCCCGGCTCCACAGCGTAACCCGATCGTCGCCGCGCAGGCGCTTCATCTCCTCGACGATCACCGGGGTCGGCGCGAGGACATGGTCGCTGCGGCGGTAGAAGCGCCGCAGGTGCGCCTCGGCGGGGGGCCTCAGGGCGCCGAGCCCGTAGTAGCGGAAATAGGTCTCGAAGCGGGTGTGCAGGCTGGCGACGACCGGGACGCCGAGGCGCTTGGCGAATGTCTGCGCGCGCGTGCCGAGAATGTCGGGCGTCGACACATGGACGACGTCCGGATCGAACCGTCGCACGTCCTCCCGCACTGCTCGCGGCAGGCCGAGCGCGAGCCGAAACTCGCGGCGTATCGGGAGCGAGATCGACGGCACTGGAACCAGCTCGCCTTCCGGCTCGAACGCCGGCGTGTCTGTCACCGGCGAATAGACGCGCACCTGATGGCCGTTGCGCCCAAGATAGCCTGCCAGGCGGTTCAGCGCCTGGTTCGCTCCTTCGCGCAAATAGTTGTAATTGCCAGAGAATAGCGCGATCCGCATGGGTCGCGTCACAGCCGCCGGAAGTTGAGCACCGCGTTCAACACGAACACGGTGAGCCCCGCGACCACCGAGACCAGGACCCGCGCGACCAGATAGTTGATCGCCGTCCAGCGGATCATCGCCGCGAACAGGCTGATGGTGATGACGAGGCCAACCCCGGCATTGACCAGGAAATAGAAATAGCCCGAAGCAACCGCCCGGTCGGTGCCGCGGAAGATCCAGCTTCGGCCGAAGATGTAGTGCACCGAATTGGCGACGACGAAGGCCAGCGCCGCGGCCGCCACCTTGCCCATCCCGCCCTGCTCGACCAGCACCCACAGCAACGCGATGTCGAATGCGAAAACCCCGCAGCTGACGATTGTGTTGCGCGCCAGCATCCCTCCCGCGCGCCGCGAGAACAAGCGGCGTGCGAGCCCAGGCACGGCGATGTCGTTCAGGCCGCGGCCGCCATCGGCGCCGCCACGGGTTCGCCCCGCCCGTCCTCTTCGTCGACGAAGCGCGTCCGGCG
>JAXDPR010000045.1:0-4089 GCA_034668265.1 Sphingomonadales bacterium | reverse complement strand
CCAACAGCGAAGGCTATGCCCTGGCGATTGCCGCGCACATCGGCGGCTTTGCCGCCGGCTTGCTGCTGCAGCGGCCGCTGCTGCTGTGGCGGTACCGGAAAGCTTAGCTAGATCCCGCCGACTCTTTCGGCCGACCGATTCCCGGAATTGTGCCTTCCAGATCCGGTTCCAGCAGGCGGTGGAGGTGGACGATCACATATTTCATCTCGGCATCGTCGACCGTGCCCTGGGCCTTGCCGCGCCAGGCTTCCTCCGCAGCGGCAAAGCTGTCGTAGATGCCGACGAGGTCGATCGACTTGAGGTCGTAATCGAGTCCGCGGGGGTCATTGACCCGACCGCCGAAGACGAGGTGAAGCTTGCTCATGGTGCCCCTCCGCTAGCCGATCAGCGCCGGTTCGTCAGCCCTGCTTGCGGACCGCATCGACCGCGGCAGTGGCCGATGCCCTGGCCGCGTCCGTCAGGCCATCGAGCAGGTTGCGGATCGTCGCCTCGCCCTTTTCGCGGCTGATTCCGAGCTCGTCGAGACGCTGCGTGCCGGTGTCGCGCGCCGCGGTGAACGCGGTCTTGGCACCGTCCTTGACGCGGCGAGCCGTCGGCCTGATCAGCCGACTCTCCGCGTCGCTGCGCGGAAGGAGGGCTGCGATAAGCGCTCCGGCGGCAATACCTCCCGCGAGCGTGATCAGCGGCGCCTGTCCGAGAGTATCCGTGGCACGGCCGCGTGCATCCTCGTAGGCACGGATCGCGCGCTGCCGCGGCGTTCCCTGGTCCTGGGTGAGATCTGGGGTGCGTTCATTGTCCCGGTCAGTCATTGGCCTTCTCCGTATTCGGTTGCTTCGATTTGGCCTTGCGGGCCTTTCGCGATTTGCGTTTCTCGCCGACTCCATTGGCCAGCCTGCCGGCAAGGTCGATCAGCGGCTCGCGCGCCAGGAACATGGTGATCGCGGCGACAATGCCGGTGGTCGTCAGGGGCCGCGCCCGAACCGCGTCGACGGCATCTTCGGCAAGGTCGGCGCCCTTTTCCTTCGCGCCCTGCCAGGCGCCCTTCGCAAGAACCCTGGGGCTGAGCCGGTCCTGCAGGTCCTGGGCGGTGGCCATGACCCGCGTTCGGCTGCGCTCGACGTCGGCTCGGGCAGCAAGGATTGCGGGCGAATCCTTCACAGGTCCCGCCGCAACCGCTGGTAACCGGCCCAGCCGAGCAAGCCGGCAATGGCCGCGAATATCAGCATTCCAACGAAACCGGCCGCGAGCGGGCCGATGAAGGTTTCGAGCGCATTGACGACTCCGAGAGCGAGCGCGGTGACCGCAGCGAGGCCGCAAATGAAGGCGACCCCGAACAGCGCCAGGGGGATGGCCAGCGCCTTGCCCTTCGCGGCGGCAATCGCCTTGGCGAGGCCGATCTCGGCTCGCGCATAGGCTTTGCCGTTCTCGATCAGCTCGTGGACGAGCTCACCGATCGGGCGTTCGGGCGGCAGCGGTCCCTGGTCGACAGGTTTGAGCATCAGTCCCCCAGATCGCTCAATCGTCGTCCTCGCCCCGGTCGTCAGGCGCGAGCCCGGTCTTGAGCAGCCGCGCAACGACGAAGCCCACGACGGCCGCTCCGGCGAGTGCGATGCCCGGACTGTTGCGGACGAAATTGCGCGTGTCCTCGATCAGCTCGTCGGGATCCTTGGCGGCGAGACCGTTGGCGGTATCCTCGAGCGCACCCGCGGCGCGGCGGGCATAATCGCCATATTCGGAGCCGAGCCGCTCATCGATGCCGGCGGCGGTGTCGCCGATCATCTTCGAGACGTTGGCGAGCGCTTCCGACGTCCGCTCGAGGCCCTGGGTTACAAAACCGCGGGCGCGTTCGCCGGCCTGGCTCGACAGCTGCTCGCGGCCTTCGCGAATGCGGTTCACAAGGCCGCGGTCGGAATCGTCAAGCGATCGCGTAGAATCGGTTGTCGCCACCAGGGTGTCCTCCGTCTTCGACGCGCCCTCGATCACCGTGTCGGTCCCGTCGGGCAGTTCGGCAGTCGTATCGTCAGTCCTTTGGTCGATCATCGAGCCAGTCCTCCTTGCCGTCTTGAACCCGGAGCCTCAGGCCTTCGTTCCGGGCGACGGGGCCAAAAGTTGCACGGGCAATCGCGCCGATTATAGGCGCTACCCTGGGCTTATATTGTTACGCGCCCGCAAGAAGGAAAGCCATGACCGCGATCGTCGACGTCCATGCCCGCCAGATCCTCGACAGCCGCGGAAATCCGACTGTCGAAGTCGACGTCACGCTGGAGGATGGGAGCATGGGCCGCGCGGCGGTTCCGTCGGGGGCGTCCACCGGCGCGCACGAGGCGGTCGAGCTGCGCGACGGCGACAAGGCTCGCTGGGGCGGCAAGGGCGTCACGAAGGCGGTCCGGGCCGTCAACGGCGAGATCGCCGAGGCAGTGGTCGGCATGGAGGCGGAGGACCAGGTCGAGCTCGATAGGGCCATGATCGATCTCGACGGGAGCGAGAACAAGGGCCGGCTCGGCGCCAATGCGATACTCGGCGTGAGCCTGGCGACCGCGAAGGCGGCGGCCGACGCGCGTTCGCTGCCGCTTTATCGCTATGTCGGCGGGGTCGATGCGAACCTGCTGCCGGTGCCGATGATGAACATCCTCAACGGCGGGGTGCATGCCGACAACGGCATCGACTTCCAGGAATTCATGGTGATGCCCGTCGGAGCGCCGACGTTCGCGGAAGCGCTGCGCTGTGGCGCGGAGATTTTCCATGCGCTGAAGAGTGCGCTTCACCAGGCCGGTCTCTCCACCGCGGTAGGCGACGAGGGCGGCTTCGCTCCGGCGATCAACTCGGCCCGCGAAGCGCTCGACTTCATCGAGAAAGCGGTGAGCGCGGCGGGGTACGGGCTCGGCGACGACGTGCTGCTCGCGCTCGACTGCGCGGCGAGCGAATTCTTCAAGGATGGCGCGTACCGCATGGAAGGCGAGGGGAAGACCCTGTCGCCGGCGGACATGGCCGGCTGGCTCGCCGAGCTCGCCTCCAACTACCCGATCGCCTCGATCGAGGACGGCCTGGCCGAAGACGATTGGGCGGGCTGGAAGACGCTGACGGAAAAGCTTGGCAATCGCATCCAGCTGGTCGGCGACGATTTGTTCGTCACCAACGTGAAGCGGCTTCAAAAGGGCATTGAGGATGGAATCGCCAATTCGATCCTGATCAAGGTCAACCAGATCGGCACCCTGACCGAGACGATCGAGACGGTGAGGCTCGCCCAGTCGTCGGCCTATACGACGGTCATGTCGCACAGGTCCGGCGAGACGGAAGACTCGACGATCGCCGATCTCGCGGTCGCGCTCGGTTGCGGGCAGATCAAGACGGGAAGCCTGTCACGTTCGGACCGGATTGCGAAATACAATCAGCTGCTGCGCATCGAGGAAGAGCTGGGCGACACCGCGCGCTATGCCGGCCGCGGCGCGCTGAGGGCGTATCGGCCGGGCTGATCCACAACTTTATCCCCGCTTCATCCACCAAATCATTCTTTTCACTTGCGCTTTCCGGTCACTCATGATTCTTTTGGCGTCATGGCGGGAGGACCGGACCGTATTTTCAGGCTGATCCGCAGGGTGGCAATGCCAGCCCTGGCGGTGATCGTCGTCGGCACATTCGCCGGCCATGCGATCGCCGGCCCGAACGGAATCCTCGCGTGGGGCAGCTATCACCGCGCTCTGCAGCAGCGGCAGACCGAACTTGGGCAGATCGAGCAGCAGCATGCGCAGCTCAGGCATCGTTCCGACCTGCTCGACCCGAAGAAGGCCGACCCGGACATGGCTGACGAACTTGTGCGCAAGGACCTTGGCCTGGTCCGTCCCGACGAGGTCATCGTCCCGCTCGATTGAGGGCTCCTGGAGCCCAGTTGCCGCTCGCCCAACCGCCTCCTATAGGCTGGCGCGCCTCAATCATAAGAGAGATTGCCGTGGCGCGAACCGCCAAGAAAGCCGCCGCTCCAGCAGCGCAGCAGGAACCCGAGATCGAGCGGCCGCCCCAGCCCAAAAGGTTCAAGGCGTCCAAGGAGCAGCTGCTCCAATTTTATCGCGAGATGCTGCTCATCCGCCGCTT
>JAXDPR010000044.1:0-8120 GCA_034668265.1 Sphingomonadales bacterium | reverse complement strand
GGCTGCTGGTTTCGTAAGCCAGCCCCGTCTGCCGTCCCTCAAGCAGGGTCGATCCCTGCCCTTCGAGCAACTTCTTCGCCGCATACATCGTCTCGGCATCGAGCAGATCGCCGGCAACCGCCGCGACCCGCGGTCCAGCCTTCTTCAGCCGGCTTTCAAAGATCTCCAGCGCTTCCTGCCAGCTCGCCTCGCGCAGCTTGCCCTTTTCCCGCACCCACGGCCGGTCGAGCCTGTTGCGGACGAGGGCGTCGACGTGGTGGCGAGTCTTGTCGCTGATCCACTCCTCGTTCACGTCCTCGTTGATGCGCGGCAGGATGCGCATCACCTGGCGCTGGCGGACGTCGAGCCGGATGTTGGAGCCGACCGCGTCCATCACGTCGATGCCTGACACGCGCTTCAATTCCCACGGCCGCATCTCGAAGATCTGCGGCTTCTGTAAGAGCGCGCCGACCGGGCAGACGTCGGCCAGGTTGCCCGAGAGCTCGCCGGAGACCGCATGCTCGAGGTAGGATGTGATCTGGCTGTCCTCGCCGCGGTAGAGCATGCCAATTTCCGGCACGCCCGCCACTTCCGCCGAGAAGCGGATGCAGCGCGTGCACTGGATGCAGCGCGTCATCGAGGTCTTGATGACCGGACCCATATATTTGTCGTCGATGGCGCGCTTGTTCTCCTCGAAGCGCGAGCCGCTGCGGCCATAGACCATCGCCTGGTCCTGCAGGTCGCACTCGCCGCCCTGATCGCAGATCGGGCAGTCGAGCGGGTGGTTGATGAGCAGGAATTCCATCACCCCCTCGCGCGCCTTCTTGACCATCGGCGTATCGGTGCGGATCGCCTGGCCGTCGGCGGCGGGAAGCGCGCAACTCGCCTGCGGCTTAGGCGGACCGGGCGCGACTTCGACAAGGCACATTCGGCAATTGCCGGCGATCGAGAGGCGCTCGTGGTAGCAGAAGCGCGGGATCTCCTTGCCCGCAAGCTCGCACGCCTGGAGCACAGTCGCCCCCTGCGGGACCTCGAGCTCGACGCCGTCGACGGTGACCTTAGGCATTATTCCGCCGCCTCCAGCATCGCCCGTCCGGCGCGTTCGGCGATGCGGCGCTCGAGCTCGGGGCGGAAATGGCGCACCAGCCCCTGGATCGGCCAGGCGGCGGCGTCGCCGAGCGCGCAAATCGTGTGACCCTCGACCTGCTTGGTGACGTCGAGCAATTTGTCGATGTCCTCGACCTCGGCGTCGCCTTCGCTCAGCCGCTCCATCATCCGCCACATCCAGCCCGCGCCCTCGCGGCAGGGCGTGCACTGGCCGCAGCTCTCATGCTTGTAGAAATAGCTGATGCGGCTGATCGCGCGGACGATGTCGGTCGATTTGTCCATGACGATGACCGCCGCGGTGCCGAGGCCGGACCCAAGCGCTTTAAGCCCATCGAAGTCCATCGGCGCATCGAGGATTTGCTCGGCCGGGACCAGCGGCACCGAAGACCCGCCGGGAATGACCGCCAGCAACTTGCTGAAATCGTCAGCGTTCTTGCCGCCGCGAATACCGCCGCCATGACGGCTGATCAGCTCGCGGAAGCTGATCCCCATCGATTCCTCGACGACACAGGGCGTGTTGACGTGACCCGACAGCTGGAAAAGCTTGGTGCCCTCGTTCTTAGGATTGCCGATGCTCGCGAACCATTCGGGCGAGCGGCGGAGGATCGTCGGCACGACCGCGATGCTCTCAACATTGTTGACCGTGGTCGGACAGCCGTAGAGCCCCGCCCCGGCGGGGAACGGCGGCTTCAGGCGCGGCCAGCCCTTCTTCCCCTCGAGGCTTTCGAGCATCGCCGTCTCTTCGCCGCAGATGTAGGCGCCGGCGCCGCGGTGGACGAACAGGTCGAAGTCATAGCCCGTGCCTGCGGCGTTCTTGCCGAGCAGCCCGGCCTCATAGCCTTCGGCAACCGCGCGCTCCAACACGCGGGTTTCCTGGATGAATTCGCCGCGGATGTAGATGTAGGCGGCGCGCGCCCGCATCGCGAAGCTGGCGATCAGCGATCCCTCGATCAGCTTGTGCGGATCGTGGCGGATGATCTCCCGGTCCTTGCAGCTGCCGGGCTCGGATTCGTCGGCGTTGATCACCAGGAAGTTGGGTTTGCCGGGCTTGGGCTCCTTGGGCATGAAGCCCCACTTCATTCCGGTCGGGAATCCTGCGCCGCCGCGGCCGCGCAGCCCCGACGCCTTGATCTTCTCGATGATCGCGTCCTGGCCGATCGCGAACAGGCCCTTGGTGTCGTCCCAGTCGCCGCGGGCGCGCGCGGCCTTCAGCCACGGTTCCTGGAAGCCGTAGACGTTGGTGAAGATGCGGTCCTTGTCCGCGAGTGGCCCCGTATAGCCCATCAGAAGGCGCCCGACTGATGGGCGATATAGAGAGCGACGAGAACGACGACCGCGAGCACCGCGAACTTGACCATGCCGGTGACGAACTTGAACGCCAGGAAGGCGAGCACGAGCGCGGCGACAATGACGAGGAGGATGGTCATTTGATCCGCTTTTGTCCGCCGTCGATCAACTTGACCACGCCGTAGATGACGAGCCCTGCGACCGCGACGCCGACCAAAAGACCGATCAGGCCTTTGAGGATTTTCCAGGCGATCACGATGATGACGATCGCCAGGACGATCTTGAGCACGTCCTTCACTGGGCCCCTTCCCCGCCAACAGGACCGGCAACCGCCGTCCACAGCGGGCGATAGTCGTAATTGCGTTCGGCCATCTTCTTGAGTGTGGTCGGGCCGCCTTGCGGGCAGCTCGTCTGGCGGTCGACTTGTGGGCCCGGCTTGGGCGCCTTGCCGGCGGCGAGTGCGTCGAGGATCGCGCCCATGCTCGCTGCGGTCAGGTCTTCGTAATTGTCGTCGTTGATCTGGACCATCGGCGCATTGGCGCAGGCGCCGAGGCATTCGACCTCGGTCAAGGTGAACAGGCCGTCGTTGGTCGTTTTTCCCTTCTTTAACCCGCGCTTGGCGCAGGCTTTGAACACGTCATCGGAACCCGCGAGCATGCACGGCGTGGTCCCGCACACCTGGACGTGGAAACGCCCGACCGGCGCGAGGTTGAACATGGTGTAGAAGGTCGCGACCTCGAGCACGCGGATGTACGCCGTGTCGAGCTCGCGGGCGACGAACTCCATCACCGGGATCGACAGCCAGCCTTGCGTCTTGGTCTCCGCCCCGACCTGCCGCTGCGCCAGGTCGAGCAAGGGGATCACCGCCGAGACCTGCCGCCCCTCAGGGTAACGCGCGATAATTTCCGTTGCATGACGCGCATTGTCGGCGGTCCACTGGAAGCCTTCCCAGCGGGCGCGCTCAGCGGCGTCGTCGATGAAGGAGCCCTGGCCACTCACCGGTCCACCTCCCCGAACACGATGTCGATCGCGGAGAGCACTGCGGTGGTGTCCGCGAGCATGTGGCCCTTCATCATGGAGTCCATCGCCTGGAGGTGCGAAAAACCGGTCGGGCGGATCTTGCAGCGGTAGGGCCGGTTGGTGCCGTCGGCGACGAGATAGACGCCGAACTCGCCCTTCGGGCTCTCGGTCGCCACGTACACCTCGCCCGCGGGCACGTGATAGCCCTCGGTGTAGAGCTTGAAGTGGTGGATGAGCGCTTCCATCGAGGTCTTCATCGAGGCGCGGCTGGGCGGGAACACCTTGCTATCGGCGCCGATCGGCCCAGCCGGCAGCTCGTTCAGGCACTGGCGCGCGATGCGCCACGACTGCCGCACTTCCTCGACGCGGACCATGAAGCGGTCGTAGCAATCGCCCCGGGTCCCGACCGGGATCTCGAAGTCCATCCGGTCATAGACCTCGTAGGGCTGCGACCGGCGGATGTCCCACGGGATGCCGGAGGCGCGGATCATCGGGCCGGAGAAGCCCCAGGCGATGGCGTCCTCCTTGCTGACCACGCCGATGTCGACGTTGCGCTGCTTGAAGATGCGGTTGTCGGCGACGAGGCTGATCGCGTCCTCGAACAATTGCAGGCGGTTATCGAGAAAGTCTCCGATCTTGTCGAGCACCGCCGGCGGGATATCCTCACGGACGCCGCCGACGCGGAAGTAATTGGCGTGCATCCTGGCGCCCGACACATGCTCGTAGATCTGCATCAAATCTTCGCGGATCTCGAACAGCCACAGGTTCGGCGTCATCGCGCCGACGTCCATGATGTGGCTGCCAAGGTTGAGCATGTGGTTCTTGATGCGGGTCAGCTCCGCCATCATCACCCGGATGTACTGCGCGCGGATGGGGATCTCGAGGCCGAGCAATTTCTCGATCGCCAGCACGAAGCTGTGCTCCATGCACATCGGCGAGCAATAATCGAGGCGGTCGAAGTAGGGCAGCGCCTGGGCGTAGGTCTTGTACTCGATCAATTTCTCGGTGCCGCGGTGGAGCAGTCCGACGTGCGGGTCGACGCGCTCGACGATCTCGCCGTCGAGCTCCATGATCAGGCGGAGGACCCCGTGCGCAGCCGGGTGCTGCGGGCCGAAGTTGATCGTGTAATTGCTGATCTTCTCGTCGCCAGGGTCGCGGGGGCCGAGCGCGTTTGACAGCTCCGGCCCCTGCCCGCCCGCACCGACGTCGACTTCGACCCTGCGCTTCTTCGAGCGAGTTTCTGTGCGAACGTCGGTCATGCGGTGCCCTTCGGCTTGCGCGGCCTGGAAGGCACTTTCTTGGGCGCAGCCGTGACGCTCGGCTTGCTCACTTCGCTCTCCGCCTGCGTTGCACGCGGTTTGCGCGCTTGGCGGGTCGCCTCGGCGTTGGCCGGCTTGCCCGCCCCCGTGTCGGCCGGCTTCTCGGTGGTCTTTGGGGTCGCCGGCGGAGGTGCGGCGGACATTTCAGCTTTCTCATCACCGGGAAGCCGATATTCCGGTCCCTCCCAAGGCATCAGGAAGTCGAAGTTGCGGAAATCCTGCGGCAGCGCGACCGGCTCATAGACCACTCGCTTCTCAGCTTCGGAATAGCGCAGCTCGATATGCCCCGTCAGCGGAAAGTCCTTGCGCTGGGGATAGCCCTCGAACCCGTAATCGGTGAGGATCCGGCGCAGGTCGTCGTTGCCGCTGAAGGCGACGCCGTACATGTCGAACACTTCGCGCTCGAGCCAGCCGGCGACCGGCCACAGACGGGTGACACTCGGCACCGGCGTCTGCTCGTCGGTGGTAACGTGAACGCGGACGCGATGATTGCGGGTCAGCGAGAGCAGGCAATAGACGATCTCGAACCGCTCCGGCCGCTCGGGGAAGTCGACCCCGGCGATCTCCATCAGCTGCTGGTAGTCATGGTCGTCGCGAAGCGCCGTCAGCACGGCCACGAGGTTGTCGCGAGAAACGTCGAACGCGGTCTCGATCCCGGCACGCGGCCGCGCGTTCGCAAGCTTGCCAAGCGACGCCGGAGCGTCGGCATATCGGGGCGCGGACGAGGCCATCAGCGCTCAATCGTCCCTTCGCGGCGGATCTTCCGTTGCAGTTGGAGGATGCCGTAGAGCAAAGCCTCGGCGGTCGGCGGGCAGCCCGGAACGTAGATGTCGACCGGGACGATACGATCGCAACCGCGGACGACGGAATAGCTGTAGTGGTAATAGCCGCCGCCGTTGGCGCAGCTGCCCATCGAGATGACGTAGCGCGGCTCGCTCATCTGGTCGTAAACCCGCCGTAGCGCCGGCGCCATTTTGTTGCACAGCGTTCCAGCGACGATCATCACGTCTGACTGGCGGGGCGAAGCGCGCGGAGCAACGCCAAATCTTTCAAGGTCATAGCGCGGCATGTTCACATGGATCATCTCGACCGCGCAGCAGGCGAGGCCGAACGTCATCCACCACAAGGAGCCGGTCCGCGCCCAGGTGAACAGATCCTCGGTCGTGGTGACCACGAAGCCCTTCTCGTTCAGCGAACGCTGGACTTCCTCGAGATGCTTTCGGTCGATGTCGCCGGGGATCAGGCCGGCAAGGCGCGCCAGCTCCTCCTCGCTCGGCATCCGGTCTTCGCTGGTGCTCAGCATCACTCCCATTCGAGCGCCCCTTTCTTCCAGGCATAAGCGAGGCCGAGTGCAAGCTCGACGAGGAAGACCGTCATCGCCGCCCAGCCGGTCCACTTGGTGAAGCTGAGGCTGACCGCCCAGGGGAACAGGAACGCCGCTTCGAGGTCGAAGACGATGAACAGGATCGCCACCAGGTAGAAGCGGACGTCGAACTCGGCACGCGCGTCCTCGAACGCGGGGAAGCCGCATTCATATTCGCTGAGCTTGGCCGGATCGGGCCGGTGCGCGCCGGTGAAGCGCGAGACGATCATCGGCAGGACCACGAACGCGCTCGACAGGCCCAATGCGATGATCAGGAACAAGAGGATCGGCAGGTAGCCGGCGGCAACGCTTGCCAAGGGGAAACTCCGAGGGTTCGAGAACTTGGCCGCGCTTTAGGGCAGGGATTTCGCAGCCGCAACACCGCCAGCCGCGCAAAACGGCTTATGACGACCGCATTGGCGGGCGATCCGCGGCGGGCTTAGCGCAGCGCCCCCGCAACGAGCTTTTGAAGCTTGGAGTGGATGGCGGACGATGCCGCCACATATTCGCGCCGTTCGAATGAGCGATCCGAGCCGCGATAATCGGTGACGAAACCACCCGCTTCCTTGACCAGCAGCATGCCGGCCGCGCTGTCCCAGACATCGAGATCGTCTTCCCAGAAGCCGTCCATGCGCCCTGCGGCAACCCAGGCGAAGTCGAGAGCAGCGGAGCCGAAGCGGCGCACGCCTGAGACCTGTGGGGCCACGGCTGCATAAATCTTGGACCACCGCTCGACATCCCCGCGGCCGCAATGCGGTATCCCCGTGCCGATCAGGCTGTCGGCAAGCTCGCGCCGGGCGGAGACTCGCAGCCGCGCGTCCTGGAGCCAGGCGCCCCTGCCCTTTTCCGCCCAATAGCTATCGTCTGTCAGCGGCTGGTAAACCAGGCCCTGCGTGATCTCGGTCCCGCCACCGGGCTTCTTTTCCTCGACCGCAATCGAGATCGAGAAATGCGGGACGCCGTGGAGGAAGTTGGTCGTGCCGTCGAGCGGATCGACGATCCAGCGCGGCTTGTCGGGATTGCCGGCAATCTCGCCGCCTTCCTCGAGCAGCATGCCCCAGTCGGGCCGCGCGTTCTTCAATTCCTCGACGATCGTCGCTTCCGCGCGCTTGTCGGCCATCGACACGAAGTCCGCCGGACCCTTGCGGCTGACCTGGAGATGCTCGACCTCGCCGAAGTCGCGCCTCAACCGCGGCGCGGCCTTGTGCGCGGCGCGCTGCATGACGGTGATCAGGCCTGAGTGGGCGACCATCAGCTAGTCCGCGCGGCGGACGTAGGTCTGCTCATATACGTCGACGACGATCTTGGTGCCCGCGCCGATATGAGGAGGCACCATCACGCGGATGCCATTCTCGAGCAAGGCAGGCTTGTACGAAGAGCTCGCGGTCTGGCCCTTCACCACCGCGTCGGCCTCGACGATGGTCGCTTCGACCTGGTCGGGCAATTGTACCGAGATCGGCTTCTCGTTGTAGAGCTCCATGACCACATCCATCCCGTCCTGGAGGAAGGCCGCTGCGTCCCCCAAGAGGTCGCGCGGCAGGCTGATCTGCTCGTAATTGTCCTTGTCCATGAAGGTCAGCATGTCGCTGTCGGCGAACAGGAACTGATAATCCTTGGTGTCGAGGCGGACGCGCTCGACTGTCTCGGCGGAGCGGAAGCGGACATTGTTCTTGCGGCCGTCGATGAGGTTCTTCAGCTCGACCTGCATGTAGGCGCCGCCCTTGCCCGGCTGGGTGTGCTGGATCCTCACGGCGCGCCAGATGCCGCCCTCATATTCGATGATGTTGCCGGGACGGATGTCCACGCCGCTGATCTTCATGATCGCCTTGCCTGCTAAACTGAATGGAAAGAGCCGGCGCGGCGTCTAGCCGCCGGCCTTCTTCCCGGCAAGCAGCGGGTAGGGATTGATCGGAGTCCCGTTCCACCACCGCTCCCCCGGAGCCATCTGGTTGATGGCGAAATGGAGGTGCGGGCCCGCGGCGCTGGCATCGCCGGTATGGCCGACGCGGCCAATCACCTGCCCGCGCCTGACCTGCTGCCCCTCT
>JAXDPR010000043.1:0-4598 GCA_034668265.1 Sphingomonadales bacterium | reverse complement strand
AGGGTTCGGCGAGCAATTCGCTAAAGTGCTGCCACGGTCCTTCGACGTACTTGCCGATCGGGTTTCCGTAATTGCCCTGGTCGGTGACGATCGCGACTCCGACGGACGAACCCTCGTTGACGGGCTTCACGACATAGGGCCGCGGAATCGGGTCTTCCTGGTGAAGGCTTTCGCTCGAAACCACCTTCCCGGCGGGCATGCGGATGCCGTGCGGCACCAGCACCATCTTGGTCAGCTCCTTGTCGATCGCGATGACCGAGGTTTCGAGCCCGCTGTGGGTGTAGTTGAGGCCCATCAGGTCCATCATCCCCTGGACCGTCCCGTCCTCGCCCGGCGTGCCGTGAAGTGCGTTGAACACGACGTCGGGCTTGAGCTCGGCCAGCCGCGCGGCGACATTCCGATCCATGTCGAGCTCGTCGACGTTCGACCAGCCGCGCTCGCGCAAAGCTGCGGCGACGCCCCTGCCGCTGGTCAGCGACACTTCGCGCTCGGACGACCAGCCCCCCATCAGGACGACCACGTGATGATCCTTGTTCATGCCTCGCCGACCCGCTGGATTTCCCATTCCAGTTTGATGTGGGTTTTCGCCTCGACCCGACGCCGCACTTCCTCGCCCAGCTCCTCGATCTCCGCGCTCGTGGCGTTACCGAGATTGAGCAGGAAATTGCAATGCTTTTCCGAGACTTGGGCGTCACCCCTGGTGAGGCCGCGGCAGCCGGCGGCGTCGACGAGCGCCCAGGCCTTGTGGCCGGGCGGGTTCTTGAAGGTCGACCCTCCGGTGCGGCTGCGGAGCGGCTGCGATTCCTCGCGGGCGCGGGCAATCGCGTCCATCTCCGCCCCGATCGCCTCCGGGTCGCCGGGCGAGCCGCGGACGGTGGCTTCGATTACCACCGCGCCAGCCGGAACCTCGCTGTGGCGGTAGGTGTAGCCAAGCTTGTCGAGCGGCCATTCGACCACCTCCCCCGAGCGTAGCACGAGACGCGCCGAGACGAGGATGTCGCTGACCTCGCGGCCATAGGCGCCGCCGTTCATTCGCACGAAGCCGCCGACCGTTCCCGGAATCCCGCGCAGGAACTCAAGTCCCGCAATGCCCGCGTCGCGAGCGGTCGAGCTGACGAGAATCCCGCTCGCCCCGCCGCCGCAGCGCAAGGTCGTCTCGTCGAGGCGCTCGATGGTCGAAAAGACCTTGCCGAGGCGAACGACCACGCCGCGCACACCACCATCGCGGACGATGAGGTTGGAGCCGAGGCCGAGCGCCATCACCGGCACCTGGGGATCGAGCTCGCGCAGGAAGCCGACAAGGTCGTCTTCGTCGCTCGGCTCGAACAGCCATTCGGCCTTGCCGCCGCTCTTGAACCACACCAGCGGCGCGAGGGGCGCATGCTTCGTCAGCTTGCCCTGGACGCCTGGCATGGTCGCGACGGCGCTCATTTCTTCGCCCTCGCGTCGCACACGCCCTGCGCCAACGCGCCGGCCCATTTGGTGATGTCGCCAGCGCCCATGCAGATGATCATGTCGCCGTCGGCAGCCAGGTCCCGGAGCTCGCGGCAAAGCTCGTCGAGGTTCTCGACGGTGCGCACCATTCGATGCCCGTGGGCGCGCAGGCCGTCGACCAGCGCGGCGGAATCGACGCCCTCGATAGGCTCCTCACCAGCCCGATAGACGGGCGTCACGAACACCACGTCGGCGTCGTTGAAGGCATTCTGGAACTCGTCCATCAGCGACTGCAGACGCGTGAAACGGTGCGGCTGCACGACCGCAATCACCCGCTCCTTGGCCCCCTCCCGGGCCGCGGCGAGCACCGCCCGGATTTCGGTCGGATGGTGGGCGTAATCGTCGATGACGATCGCGCCATCCACGTCGCCGACCTGGGTGAAACGACGCTTGACCCCCTCGAAATGTTCAAAGCCGGCAATGATTGCGTCATCCGAAACGCCAAGCTCCAGCGCGACAGCGATCGCCGCCAGCGCGTTCTGGACGTTGTGGCGCCCTGGGATCGGCACGTGGAGGGGGAGCGAGCGCCGCTCACCGTCGCGGCCGAGGATCAGCACGTCGAAGCGGGTCCCGCCCGGCACCGGCGTCACATTGTCGGCGCGGATGTCGGCAAGGGCCGAGAAGCCGAAGGTCACGATCCGCCGGTCGCGGATGCGGCCGATGATGTTCTGAACCTCCGGATGGTCGACGCACAGCACCGCGAGGCCGTAGAAGGGCACATTCTCGACGAACTCGACGAAGGCGTCCTTGACCCGGTCGAAGCTGCCGTAATGTTCGAGATGCTCCGGGTCGATGTTGGTGACGACCGCGATCGTGCCATCGAGACGCAGGAAGCTGCCGTCGCTCTCGTCGGCCTCGATCACCCACCAGTCGCTTTTGCCGAGCCGCGCATTGGAGCCGTAGCGGTTGATGATCCCGCCGTTGATCACGGTCGGGTCTAGTCCGCCGCTGTCGAGCAGCGCGGCGGTCATCGAGGTCGTCGTCGTCTTGCCGTGGGTTCCGGCGACAGCGACGGTCTTCTGCATGCGCATCAGCTCGGCGAGCATCTCCGCGCGCTTGACGCGCGGCAGGCGGCGCTCCGCCGCAGCCGCAAGCTCGGGATTGCCATCCTTGATCGCCGTCGAGGAAACCACGACCGCGGCATCGCCAAGATTGTCGGCGCTATGGCCGATCGCGACCGGAATCCCCTGCTTGCGAAGCTTCTCGACAACATAGCTGTCCGCCATGTCCGAGCCCTGAACCTTGTAGCCGAGCTGGTGCATCACCTCGGCGATGCCCGACATGCCGATACCGCCGATGCCGACGAAGTGAATCGTGCCGATGTCAGTGCCCAAAGCCTTCATCATTGAAGGCGTCCCAGCAAAAGACTGGCCTTCTTCATGCCGGCATGGCCCCGTTCGGAGCGCCGGCGGTCACACGGGGGGTGAGCGCGGGGCCGACGGCGGCTGGAGCAACGCCGTTGCCGATGCGCTCGACGAGGTCGGCGAGATCGCGCGCGGCATGGGGCCGGCCAACGGACAGAGCGCGAGCCGCGGCATTGTTGAGCGCGACCGGGTCCATCGCCAGCGCCTCGATCTGCCGCGCCAGGACCTCGGGCGTGAAATTGCCCTGGGCGATCGCCCGGGCGCCCCCGGCCCTGACCAGCTCGCGTGCGTTGGCGGTCTGGTGGTCGTTCGTCGCTGCGGCGAACGGGATGAGGATCGCCGGTCGCCCCGCGGCGCTGAGCTCGGCCACGGTCGAGGCGCCGGCGCGGCCAATCACCAGATGCGCGTCGGCGAGCTTGGCCGGCATGTCCTCGATATAGGTGGTCAGCTCCGCGGGGATTCCGAGATCGGCAAATTGCCGGCGGACGCGCTCGATGTCGTCGGGCCGGCATTGCTGAACCACCTGCAGCCGCCGGCGGAGCGAGGGCTCGAGCATTCCGAGGCCATCGGGGACCACCGCGCTCAACACCGTCGCGCCCTGGCTGCCGCCGGTCACCAGGATCTTGAGCGGGGCATATTCGTCGAACGCCGGGAACGGCAGCTCGCCGAGGCGCAAAACCTCGTCGCGCACCGGATTGCCGACCAGAACCGCTTTTGCCTTGTACCCGGACTTGAGGCGGTCGACCTCGTCATAAGCCGTGCCGATCGCTGCCGCCTCGCCGGCGAGCAGCCGGTTGACCCGGCCCATGACTGCGTTCTGCTCGTGAATTACTGTCGGAATCCGAAGCGCGCTCGCGGCGAGCAGCGCCGGAAAAGCGGGATAGCCGCCGAAGCCGACCACCGCGTCAGGCGCGTGCTCGCGATAGAGGCGCTTGGCCTGGGCGCGCCCTCGCACGACCGCTCCCGCCGCCTTGAGCCAGGACAATGGGCCGCCGCCGAGCCGTCCGGCTGGTAGGATGTGCACGGGCACATCGCCAAACAGGCCCGGGAAGCGCGCGCCGCGATCGTCGGTGATCAGCAGGACGCCATGGCCGCGGCTCTTAAGCTCTGCCGCGAGGGCGTGCGCGGGGACCATGTGCCCGCCGGTGCCTCCCGCAGCCAATACGAAATTCATCCCGCCAGGCTCTCCCCGCTCCATTTCACGACATAGGGCGAGCGCGTCAGATAGGGGTTTCGGCGCGTGAAGGCGAGCAGCAAGCCCATGCCGATCGACAGCGCCAGCATCGAGCTTCCGCCGTAGCTGATGAACGGCAAGGTCATTCCCTTGGACGGGGCGAGTTGGACGTTGACCATCATGTTGATCAACGCCTGCAGCCCGAACTCGACCGCGAGGCCGGCCGCGGCGAGGATCGAGAAGCTGTTGTCCTCGTCGACGAGCTTGATCAGCACCCGAGCGACAATGCCGAGATAGAGCAGCGCGATGGCGAGGCAGGCGATGAGGCCGAACTCCTCGCCGATGACGGAGAAGATGTAATCGGTGTGCGGCTCGGGCAGGCCGAACTTGCGCGTTCCGCCGCCCGGACCCATCCCGAACAGTCCGCCGGCGGTCAGCGTCCGCAGCGCGTTCTCGACCTGGAAATTGTCGCCTTCCCCGAACAGGAAGCCGTCGATCCGCGTCGTCGCGACCGGGTAGAAAAGGTAAGCGAGGACGAGGCCGACAACGCCCACGCCGGCGAGGAT
>JAXDPR010000042.1:0-4495 GCA_034668265.1 Sphingomonadales bacterium | reverse complement strand
GTGGCGCCGAACCTGCGCGACGGCGCGGCGCTCGTCTTCGGCCACGGCCTCAGCATCCGTTTCGGTCTGATCCTGCCGCGGCGCGACCTCGACGTCCTGCTGGTCGCGCCCAAGGGCCCGGGGACCGCGTTGCGGTCGCTTTACACCGAGGGCAAGGGCATGATTGCCGTCTGGGCCGTCGGGCGGGACGCGACCGGCAACGCGCCCGGCATCGCCCTCGCTTACGGCCGAGCGATCGGCTGCGGCCGCGCCGGGCTGATCGCTTCGACCTTCGCCGAGGAAGCCGAAGCGGACCTGTTCAACGAGCAGGCGGTCGTGTGGGGCGCGGTGCCCGAGCTGCTGATCGCGGGCTTCGAGACCCTGGTTTCCGGCGGGACTTCCCCCGAGCTCGCCTATCTCGAATGCGTCGGCGAGCTGAAGCTTCTCGCCGACCTTATCGAGGCGCGCGGGATCGCGGGCATGCGCGAGGTCATCTCGAATACCGCCGAGCTCGGCGCGCTGCTCGGCGGGCGGCGTATCGTCGACGATGGCGTCCGGCAGCGAATGGCCGAGGTGCTGGCCGAAGTTCGCGCGGGCCGCTTCGCCGAAGAGCTCAGGCGGGAGGAAGCCGGCGGCTACCCGCGCCTTGAGACGGCGCGCGATGAAAACCGCCGAACCTTGCTCGAAGAAACCTACCGCCGGTTGAGCGACAGCAAGCGCTGATCAGCCGATGGTTTCGCGCCGGGCTTCGGGGCGGTCGCCGATGCTCGCGCGTTCGAGATAGGCGCGCTGCATCTTGCGGTGCGCATCGGCGATGCCGGGGTCGCTCGCGGTCGACGCCAGCTCCTGCTCCTCGGCCGCGCGTTGGGCGAAATAGATGCGATCCTCGTCGGCCATGACGCGCCTCCGTTCGGGGAAGCGCGAAACCTAGCAGAATCACGCGGTTTCGGCGACTGTTTCCTTCGCGCGCTCGATCGCTTCGACGACGATCCGGCGCGCCTCGGCGGCATCGCCCCATTTGCCGACCCGCACCCACTTGTCCGGTTCGAGGTCCTTATAGTGAGTGAAGAAATGCTCGATCTGCTGAAGCACGATCGACGGCAGGTCCTGCCGCTCGCCGACATCCGCATAATAAGGAAAGGTCGTGTCGATCGGCACGCAGATCAATTTCTCGTCGCCGCCATGCTCGTCTTCGAGGTTGAGGACCCCGATCGGCCGGGCGCGGACGACACAGCCGGGCACGAACGGCGAGCGCGCGATCACCATCGCGTCCAGAGGATCGCCGTCGGGCGAAAGCGTGTGCGGAACGAAGCCGTAGTTCGCCGGGTAGCGCATCGGCGTGTGGAGGATCCGGTCGACGAACAGGGCGCCCGACTTCTTGTCGAATTCATACTTTACCGGCTCGCCGCCAACGGGGACCTCGATGACCACGTTGATATTCTCGGGCGGATTGTCCCCGGTGGGGATGAGATTGATGTTCATGGCAGCTGCACGCCGCCCCTAAACATCGCCAGCCCCAAGAACAATGCCGACACGCTCGCTGCAACCGACCCGACGGCGTAGCCGGCCGCAAGGCCGTAGGCGTGGCGCTCCACGAGCAGCGCGGTGTCGAGGCTGAACGCGGAGAAGGTGGTGAAGCCGCCGAGGATTCCGGTGGCCAGGAACAGCCGCGCATGCTGGCCGAGGCCGGGGCGGAAGGCGAAATAGCCTGCGAGCAGGCCCATCAGGAACGAGCCGGCGACGTTGACGATCAGCGTCCCGAACGGAAATCCGTAGCCGAACAGCCGTGCCGAGCCGACATTGACTCCGTGGCGCAGCGCGCCGCCGATGCCGGCGCCGAGGAAGACGATCAGGTAGAGCATCGTGCCATGCCTTACTTCGGCGCGGGCGCCTTCTCTAGTATTGCCCGTAACGTCCCCGCACGCTGTCGATCAGCTTCGCGCTATCGAAGCCGACCCCATCCTTGAACACCGTTTCGACCTTCTCGACATCGCCAATCGATCTTGCGGGATTGCCGCGCACGACAACCAGGTCGGCGTTCTTGCCGGGAGCGATGGAGCCGATCGAATCGGCAAGGCCGAGGTAGGTCGCGCCATTCAGTGTTCCGATCCGGATCGCCTCGAGAGGGCTGAAGCCGGCTTCGACCAGCAGCTCCAGCCCGCGCTGGTCGCCGAATCCGGGGATCACACCGCCGTTCCCGGTCGGGTCAGGGCCTGCGAGCAGCAAGCCGCCGGCAGCGACGAATTGCCGCTCGAGCGCGATATCGTTGGCGTAGGCGCGCACGTCGTCCTTGGCGGCCTGGTCGGTGCGGCTGGCGCGACGATTGCGGGCATAGAGGTAGGCCTCGCGCGCCTGGGGCGTCATGACCGCCATTTGCCGCGCCTGTAAGGGAGCATGAAGCGGGATGTCATGCTCGAAGACCGGCAGGGTCGAAGTGACAGCGACATGTTTCGACACGAGCAAGGCGATGAGTCGGCTAGCTTCAGGGCTGCCGGGACTCATCGCCAGCAACGTCGCCGTGCCGCCGCTGTCGGTGCATTTGTCCGGCTGTTTGCCCGGATCGAGCTGGGTGTTGACGAAAAACCCGTGCTCGAGATCATCGATGCCCAGCTCGGCTGCTTCGGGATAGGTGACCGCGCACAGATGGCCGGTAATCTTGAGGTGCCGTCGGTGCGCCTCGCCGATCGCCGCTTTGAGCTCCGCCCGCGTGATGTTCATGTACGCCTTGAAGGACGTAACGCCCTGGTCGGCCCAGAATGCGACCGTCCGCCGAGCGTCTTCGGGACCGGTCAACCGATGCATCTGGATGAACGGGCTGTTCGCCCCTTCAAGGTATGGCCCGGTGACGTCCATGTGCGGGCCGACCAGTTCGCCGCGGTCGATGGCGCGCTTCACGTTGAGATCGGAATAGGGCTCGACGCTTCCGGTCGTACGCATCGTGGTGACGCCGTTTGCGAGGTAGAGCCGCGGCGCGCTGAACGTCATCTGCGGCAGGACGAGCGGATCTTCGGCATGCCCCGATGCGTCCGCGTTCGGCCGGGCGATGTAGAACATGTGGTTATGCATGCCGACGATGCCCGGCATGACGCTGGCGCCCGTCAGATCGAGGATTCGGTATCCCTGCGGAATGGCTTTGGACGCCGCTTCGACGGCCACGATCCTCGGACCGTCGATCAGGATGGTTCGATCCTCGACAGGCTCGGCGCCGGTTCCGTCGATCACCCGAACGTGGGTCAGCGCAATTTGCCCGGCAGTTACGCTGACATAGCCCTTCACGGCTTCCGCAAGGTCCGGCGGGGGCGCAAGGATCGCGCCCGCATTGGCAACCGTCGATGCCAAGGACGCCAATGCAAGAAAGTGCGAGTGTCTCATTCGCTGGCCCTCCAGTCGCGTCGCCCTGGGCTTGAACCCGCTCGGTCGATCATCTTCTTCCGAACAGTTTTTCGATGTCGCCGTGGGCCAATTTCACCCAGGTCGGGCGCCCGTGGTTACACTGGCCGGAACGCGGCGTGACCTCCATCTCGCGCAGGAGGGCGTTCATCTCGGCAACCGAGAGCACGCGCCCGGCGCGTACCGAGCCGTGGCAGGCGATCGTCGCGGCGACATGATCGAGCTTGTCGCGCAGGCTCAGGGGACCGCCGAGCTCGGCGATCTCCGCCGCAAGGTCGGCGAGCAAGCCGGCAACGTCGGTCTTGCCGAGCGCGGCCGGAACCGCGCGGACGACAATAGCCGCCGGGCCAAAACGCTCCATTTCCAGACCCATTTCGGCAAGTTCGGCGGCCGCGGCCTCGAGCCGGTCGCAGTCGGGCTCGTCGAGCTCGACGACCTCGGGAATCAACAAGGCCTGCCGCGGCACGTTCCCGCCCTCACGCGCAGCGCGCATCCGCTCGAGGACCAGCCGCTCGTGCGCCGCATGCTGGTCGACGATCACCAGCCCATCCTCGGCTTCGGCGACGATATAGGTTGCGGCAACCTGGCCTCGCGCAACGCCGAGGGGGTAGCTCGGCACGGGCTCGACGGCCGGTTCGGCGCGGGCGGCGGGGGCAAAGGATACCGGCTCGAACGCTTGCTGCTGCTCGCGAACCACGGCCGGTCCGACCGCCAGAGCCGGTTGGGCCGCATAGCTCGCGCTGGTCGTCCACATCAGGGGAGCCGCCGACTGCTCGCGTGCAGCGCTTCGGCCGCTCTCCTCGTCGAGCGCATGGCGAAGACCGCCGACGATCAGCCCGCGAACGGCGGCCGGGTTGCGGAAACGGACCTCCGTCTTGGCCGGATGGACGTTGACGTCGACCTCGTCGAGCGGGACCTCGAGGAACAAAGCGGCGATCGGGTGGCGGTCGCGGGCGATGAGGTCGCGGTAAGCGGCGCGGAGCGCACCGACGAGCAGCCGGTCCTTAACCGGCCGCGAATTGACGAACAGATATTGCTGGTCGGCGACGCCTCGATTGAATGTCGGCAGGCTGATGACGCCGGTGAGCCTCAGGCCATCGCGCGTGCAATCGATGCCGATGCCGTG
>JAXDPR010000041.1:0-3942 GCA_034668265.1 Sphingomonadales bacterium | reverse complement strand
ACTCGGTTTCGATCTTCGCGCCATATTTGCACGCCTGGTCGCGCATGCGCTGGAGCAGCTCGGTCCCGGCGATGCCCTCCGGAAAGCCGGCGTGGTTGCGGGTGCAGGGGATCCAGGCGGCGCGGCTCTTGCCACCGTCCACCACCAGTATGTCGAGGTGAAAGCGGGCGAGATAGATGGCGGCGGTCAGGCCAGCGGGGCCGCCACCGACGATCAGGCAGTCGAGATTGGGCTCGTCCATGCGCAGCCCAATGGATTGTGATAGCGGCGGTTCCATGACCTTCCGCGCCTCGGTCCTGACGCTCTATCCCGAGATGTTCCCGGGACCGCTCGGAGTCAGCCTTGCCGGGCGCGCGCTCGACGAGGGCATCTGGTCCCTGGAGGCGGCCAACATCCGCGACTTCGCCACCGACAAGCACAAGAGCGTCGACGACACGCCGGCGGGCGGCGGGGCGGGGATGGTGCTTCGCCCGGACGTGCTCGCTGCAGCGCTCGACAGCGCCGCCGACGGGCGGCCGATGCTCGCGCTGAGCCCTCGCGGCACTCCGCTGACCCAGGCCCGCGTCCGCGAGCTCGCCGTGGGCGAAGGCGTGATCCTGCTGTGCGGCCGATTCGAGGGATTCGACGAACGGATCTTCGACGCGCGGGCGATAGAAGCTGTGTCGATGGGCGACTATGTGTTGTCGGGCGGTGAGCTTGGCGCGATGGTCATCCTCGATGCTTGCGTGCGCCTGCTTCCCGGGGTAATGGGCGCGGCCTCCAGCGGAGAGGAGGAGAGCTTCGATGAGGGGCTTCTCGAATATCCGCACTATACCCGACCTGTCGAATGGGAAGGGCGCACGATCCCCGAAGTGCTGCGGTCGGGGGATCATGCGAAGATCGCGGCGTGGCGACACGACAAAGCGGTCGAAGACACACGGCTAAGGCGGCCGGACCTGATCGAGCGCCACGGTGGCGCATCGCAGGCACCGCCCTCTGGCGCGCGGCGACGAGATACGAAGGCAAACGACCAATGAACCTGATCGAGACCCTGGAGCGCGAGGCGATCGACGCGCTGACCAAGGACAAGCCCATTCCCGAATTCCGCCCCGGCGACACGCTGCGTGTCGGCGTCAAGGTGATCGAGGGCGAGCGCACCCGCGTCCAGAACTTCGAGGGCGTGTGCATCGCCCGCGCCAACAAGGGCGTCGGCTCCAGCTTCACCGTCCGCAAGATCAGCTTTGGCGAGGGCGTCGAGCGCGTCTTCCCGCTCTATTCGCCGATCATCGACCATATCGAGGTCGTGCGCCGCGGCGACGTCCGCCGAGCCAAGCTTTATTACCTGCGCGGCCGCACCGGCAAGGCCGCCCGCATCGCCGAGCGCCGCACGGTGCAGCGCGACGTTCCGGCCGCGCCGGGCGCCGAGACCGAGACGACCGAAGCCTAGGGCCACACGACAGCAGTTGCGCGGAGGGACGCAGCCGTTACCAATGCGGCATGCGTTTCCTTGCCGCGGCCGTGCTGCCGCTCCTCATCGCCGCCGCTCCGCCTGCCGCAGTTCCGCAGAAGGAACTGACGATCGAGCGGGTCTTCGACAGCCCATCGCTGAACGGCGCGGTCCCGCGTCTGCCGAAGCTTTCGCCGGACGGGCGCTACCTCGCGGTGCTTCGCAATCGCCCGACCGACCTGCAGCGCTACGACCTGTGGGCCTTCGACCGGCAGGCCGGGAAATGGGCGACGCTGGTCGATTCCGAAAAGCTCGGCAGCGGAAAGGCGCTGTCCGAGGCTGAGAAGATGCAGCGTGAGCGCAAGGGCACGGTCAGCCTGAAGGGCATCGTGACCTATGACTGGTCGGCCGACGGCAAGTCGATCCTGGTTCCGCTCGACGGTGTGCTCTACCTTGCCGGAGTCGACGGGACGGTCCGCGAGGCGAAAGGGACCGGCAAGGGCGAAACGCTCAATTCAGCACTGAGCGAAACCGGCAAATATCTCTCCTTCCTCCGCGGCAATCGGTTGTGGGTCGGGCGCGTGGGCACCCCCGTGAAGCCGATCACTCCAGCGCAGGGCGACAAGGTTCACTGGGGCGAACCGGAATTCATCGCTCAGGAGGAGCTGGGGCGGTACACCGGCTATTGGTGGTCACCGAAGGACAATCGGATCGCCGTCGAGCGCTTCGACGAAACTCCGGTCGACGTCCTCACCCGCACGGCAATCGGCGCCGCGGGCACCACGACCTACCAGCAGCGATATCCCGCGGCCGGCAGGCGCAACGTCGATGTCTCGCTCTATCTCGTGGATCCGAACGGGGGCCGCAGGGTGCAGGTCGAACTGGGCCCGGACCGCGATATCTATCTCGCCCGCGTCGACTGGGCCCACGATGGGAAAAAACTGTTCGTCCAGCGCCTGAACCGCGCGCAAACCGCGCTTGACGTTCTTGCGGTCGATCCGGCCACCGGAAAGAGCAAGCTTCTCTTCAGTGAGAAGGCGGCTCCGAGTCACTGGATAAACCTCAGCGACGATTACAAATTTCTCGACGACGGCAGCCTGATCTGGTGGTCCGAACGCGACGGCTACGGCCACCTTTATCGCTTCGCTGACGGCAAGTGGACGCAGCTGACCAGCGGCCCGTGGGTCGTGAAAAGCCTCGCCGGAATCGACCAGCGTTCGCACCGGCTGTTCTTCACGGGCACGAAGGACGACGTCCTCGCGGGGCAAGTCTACGCGCTTGATTATCTCAATCCGGGCGCTCCGCAGCGCCTCACCGATCTGGCCTTCGCCAACGATGCGTCGATGGACAAGAAGGGCCAGACCCTGCTCGTCACCCGTTCGTCGCCGGTCCAGCCCCCCCAGGCCTATCTTGCCGATGAAAACGGCAATCGGCTGACCTGGGTCGAGGAGAACAAGCTTGGCGCCGACCACCCCTATGGACCCTATCTCGCCACGCATCGCCTGCCGACGTTCGGCACGATCAAGGCGGCCGACGGCTCGACGCTCTACTGGAAGATGATCGCTCCGCCGCTCGAGCCGGGCAAGCGCTATCCGGTGCTTTTCGAGCATTATGGCGGCCCGACGGGTCAGCAGGTCACAAAAGGCTGGACCTCGCCGCTCACCGAAGCGCTGGTCGCCAAGGCCTATATCTATTTCGAGGTCGACAATCGCGGCAGCCCGAACCGCGGCGTCGAGTTCGAAAAGCAGATCTATCGCGCCATGGGCTCGGTGGAGGTGGCGGACCAGAAGGCCGGGGCGGAATATTTGAAGACGCTGCCATTCGTCGATCCGAGCAAGATCGCGATCTACGGCTGGTCCTACGGCGGCTACATGACCTTGAAGCAGCTCGAGGCGGATCCGGGCTTTTATGGGGCGGGTATCGCCGGCGCGCCGGTCACCAAGTGGGAGCTTTATGACACCGCCTACACCGAACGGTACATGGGCACGCCCAAGGCCGATGCGGCGGCTTATGCCAAGTCAGACGCGCTCGCCGATTCCGGCCGGATTTCCGACCCGCTGCTGATCATCCACGGCATGTCCGACGACAATGTGTTCTTCGAGAACAGCTCCGAGCTGATCGCGAAGATGCAGCATGAGGACGTGCCCTTCGAAATGATGCTCTACCCGGGCGAGACGCATCGTTCGGGATCGCCCAAAATGCTCGCTCACCGCTGGAATTCGATCCTGGGCTTCCTGCGCGCGCACGGCATCGTCGCGCCGCAATGATCCTGGCGTGATGTGCGACTAGGCGCCGCGGTCGATCAGCCGCGTGTAGAGGTGCCACGTCGAATAGCCGAGCCATGGCAGGACGAAGGCGAGCCCGACGAAAAGCGGAATCGACCCCAGCACCAGCAAGCCGGTGACAATGATGCCCCAGCGGATCATTTCGCCTTTGTTGGCGTGCGCCGCGCGCCATGATGCCGAGACCGCTTCCGATGCGCTGACATCGCGATCGACCAGCATCGGCAGCGAGAC
>JAXDPR010000040.1:0-3352 GCA_034668265.1 Sphingomonadales bacterium | reverse complement strand
GCAGCGGCCTTGCGAGCGGCGGTTCTGCGCTCGTCACGCACCAATACGGATCGGCCGATCTGTGCCGCGGCGACATTGCCCGAGTCATCGACACGTCCGGTGGAATGACGATCGGCAGCTGCGCGTTCGGCGATTTCACGCCCTACGTGAGGCCCCGAGCTTAAAGCTGCCTAGCGCTTGTAGAGCGCGTCGAGGCGCTCGCCATAGATGTTTGAAATGACGTGGCGCCGGATCTTCATCGACGGCGTCAGCTGCTCGTTTTCGATCGTGAACGGCCCATCGGCGAGTATGAATCTGCGGATCTTCTCGATAACCGACAGGTCGGAATTGACCCGGTCGACGGCGGCCTCGAGGCGCAGGCGCAGGTCGGGAGCATTCGCGATTTCCGAGTCCGGAACCAGCAGCGCGACGAGGTGCGGGCGGCGGTCGCCATAGACCATCGCCTGGGCGATCTCGGCCTGCAGCGTCAGCATCCCCTCGATGCGCTGCGGCGAGACATTGTCGCCCTTGTCGTTGACCAGGATGTCCTTCTTGCGGTCGGTGATGACGATCCGGCCGTGATCGTCGAAATGCCCGACGTCGCCGGTCGCGAGCCAGCCGTCCTTCAGCACCCGCGCCGTTTCCTCCGGATTGCGCCAATAGCCGTGCATCACATTTTCGCCGCGGACCATGATCTCGCCGTCGTCGGCGATGCGCACTTCGCAATTCTTGACCGGGGGCCCGACCGTATCGAGCCGGATGCCAACGCTCGGCCGGTTGCAGCTGATCAGCGGCGCGGCCTCGGTCTGGCCATAGCCTTGGAGGAAAGTGATCCCGAGCGACTGGAAGAAGACCCCAACTTCAGGATTGAGCGGCGCGCCGCCTGACACCCAGGCCTTTTGCCGGCCGCCGAACCGCTGCCTGATCTTGCGCCGCAGCGTCAGCGACAAGATGCCGTTCATCGGCAGGTCCCACGGCTTGAGGCGGCCATGATAGCGGTCGCCGCCGATCTTCAGGGCGCGATGCAGCAGATATTTGGAGAGGCCCCCCTGGCCCTCAACGCTTTTCAAGATGCGCGCCCGCAAAAGCTCGAACAGCCGGGGCACGACGACCATGATCGTCGGCTTCACTTCCTCGATGTTGGCGGCGAGCTTCTCGAGGCTCTCGGCGTAGTAAATCTGCCCCCCGAGCGCGATCGGGAACATCTGCCCGCCCATATGCTCATAGGCGTGGCTAGCCGGCAGGAATGACAGGAACACCTCGTCGCCCCAGCCGAAGTCGGTCGAGATGATGTCGGTCGCGCCCTCCAGGTTGTGAAGAATCGCGCCATGGTGCTGCCGGACTCCGCGCGGCGCGCCGCCGGTGCCGCTGGTGTAGATGATGCAGGCGAGGTCTTCGCGCGCAATCCCGGCCGTCTCCGCCTTGAGCTCGTCCAGGCTCGCTTCGCCCGAGGCAAGCTTCGTCCAATAGTGGCAATTGACCCAGTCCGGCACCTGCCCGGCTCGTATCGGCTCCATGCCGATGACGTGATGGCATTCGGTCGAGGTGATGACCGCCGGGATCAGATTCTTGGCGAGCTTCTGGTTGGAAAGGACGACCGCTCGGGCGCCCGAATTGCCGAGGACATGGGCATGGTCGCGGGTCGTGTTGGTGGTGTAGGTCGGCACCGTCACGCAGCCGGCCGCCATGATGGCCAGATCGGATATCAGCCATTCGGGTCGATTCTCGCTGACCAAAGCGACGCGGTCGCCAGGCTGGAGCCCGATGCGCTTCAGGGACGCAGCGAGCGAAGCGACCTGCCGGGCAGCTTCGGCCCAGCTGGTCGATCGCCATTGGCCCTCGCGCTTGGCCCACAGGAACGGCTCGTCGCCTTTCTCGGCGGCGCGCGCGACGAACAACGCGATGAGATTGTCGAAACGTTCGAGCTGCCGAGCCAAGTTTCCCCCGTCGGACCTTATTGCGAAACCGCCGCGCCCTCGCTGCGCGGATCGGCGCCGCCGGCCCAGTGGCCGTTGAGCCATTCGACGGCGTTGGCCTTGAAGCTGGGCGGGATCGCTTTCACCTGATGCCCCAGCTTCTGGAGCTCGGGCATCATTGCCTCGAGGTAGGTACCCCGCTCGACGTAAACGGTATCGACGCCGGGAGCCAGGAGAACGGGAAGCGCGATCGCCTGCTGGGCGGTGTAGTGCCAATCGATCACCCCGATGATCGTCTTCAGCACTTGCGCCGGGATCGTCGGCCCTCCCGCCGCTCCGACCGCGAGGCGGACATGCCCATGCGGGTCCCAGACGATCGTCGGGCTCATCGAGCTTCGTGGCCTCTTGCCGCCCTGAACGCGGTTGGCGGTGAGGCAGCCGTTCTTGTCGGGCACGATATTGAAGTCGGTCAGCTCGTTGTTGAGATAATAGCCGTTGACCATCAGTCCAGAACCGAAAATGTCTTCGATCGTCGAGGTCTCCGATGCGACATTGCCTTGAGAGTCGACGGCGACGAAGTGCGACGTCCCCCGTTCGGGCACCCGCCCGGTAGTGCAAATCATCTTGGGAGCGCCCGCCGGATGGCCGGCAGCGACGCTGGGCATCGTCCGGTCAGGCGAGATCAATGCCGAGCGCTTCGCCAGATAGGCCGGGTCCATCAGGCCGGCGGTCGGCACCGACACGTAGCCGGGATCGCCGAGATATAATTCGCGGTCGGCGTAAGCGAGCCGCATCGACTCCGCGATCAAATGCCAGGCGACAGGCGAGTTCGGCCCAAGCGCGGACAGGTCGAACCGCTCGAGCTGCTTCAACGTCTCGAACACGGTCGTCCCGCCAGAACTCGACGGGCCCATCCCGCAAATGCGGTAACCGCGATAGGTGCCGCACACAGGCGGACGTTGAACGACCTTGTACGTGGCGATGTCCGCCATCGTCATCTGCGACGGATTGATCGGCGAGCCGTTCACCGTGGCGACGATGCTTTGCGCGTTCGACCCTGCGTAGAAGCTCTCAGCGCCGCGGGCCGCAATGCCTTCGAGGAACTCGGCGAACGCCGGGTTCCTGACGAGGGTGCCGACCGGTTTCGGATTGCCGTCGGGCTGATAGAAAATCTCCCGTCCCTCGGCCGACAGCGCACCGGTCCGGCGGCTCCCGTCGAGCGAGCCGTAGAGTCGCGGTGTGATCTTGAACCCGTCGCGCGCGAGCTTGATCGCGGGCTGGAACAGCGCCGACCATGGCAGCTTGCCGTAGCGCTTGTGCGCCATCGCCATCATTCGGAGATTGCCGGGAACACCGACGCTCTTGCCGCCGGGGATCGCGTCCTCGTGCGCCATCGGCTGGCCGTCCTTGTAGAACCAGGTGCCGGTCGCTGCGCGCGGCGCGGTCTCGCGTCCGTC
>JAXDPR010000039.1:0-4003 GCA_034668265.1 Sphingomonadales bacterium | reverse complement strand
ATGACCTGGCTTACCCTTGAGCGCGGCGCGGATCCCCACCAGGACGCCGTGGGCGGCCGTGGAATTTGCGATTGGGCTGGCCGCCATTGGCCCGATAGCCGCCGCGGCCCTCGTTGTGCTGCGGCTGGCGCTCACCGCCTTCCGGCCGGCGCTCGGTTACCGCTTCGTGGTAGGCCTCCGGACGGTACGAGGACGGGCCTTCGCGGCGCGGCTGCGAATGTTCGTCGCGGCGCTGCCCATTGCGATCCTGCGCGCCCGCGCGATGCGCCGGATGGCCATCGGCGCGCTGCGGATGGCGCTGCGGGCCGGCGTTGCGGTGCTGGCGGCGCTGCCCATCATGGCGGCGGTCGGCCTTGGTCGAGGTGCGATGCGCCGGCTGCGCAGTGGCGGCCGGGGCCGGCTTGAGGCGCTTGAGCGCTTCGGCAGAGGCAGCGAAACCTTCCGGCAGCGGGGTCACGGCGATCTTCTGCCGGGTGGTGCGTTCGATGTCGCGCAGGTTGCCTCGCTCGTCATGGCTGCAGAAAGCGACGGCAATGCCCGTCGCGCCGGCGCGTGCGGTGCGGCCGATGCGGTGGACATATTGCTCGGGAACGTCGGGAAGGTCGTAGTTGACGACATGGCTGACGCCCTGGATGTCGATCCCGCGGGCAGCGATGTCGGTCGCGACCAGGACCGGCATGTCGCCGGACTTGAAGGCTGCGAGAGCGCGCTCGCGCTGGGCCTGGCTCTTGTTGCCGTGGATAGCGCCAGCCGGGATTCCTGCGGCCTCAAGCTGACGCACGATCTTGTCGGCGCCGTGCTTGGTCCGGCTGAACACCAGCGTCCGCTCCATCGGATTTGTCCGAAGGAAGATCGTCAGGAGCGCGGTCTTCTCGGTCTGGTTGACCATCGTCACGCTCTGCTCGACGCGGTCGACCGTGGTCGCCGTCGGCGTGACCGAAACCTCGGCGGGATTGGTGAGGTAACGGTCGGCCAGCTCCTTGATCGCCTTCGGCATGGTGGCCGAGAAGAACAGGGTCTGGCGCTTGGGCGGCACCAGGGCGACGATCCGCTTCAACGCGTGGATGAAGCCGAGGTCGAGCATCTGGTCGGCCTCGTCGAGGACGAGGATCTCGAGCTCGCGAAGGCTCAGCGCCCGCTGATCGATGAGGTCGAGCAGCCGGCCCGGCGTCGCCACCAGCACGTCAAGGCCGCGCGCGACCGTGCGCACGCTCTTGTGGTTGGGGACACCGCCGAAGATGACGCCGACCGATAGGTGCATGAACTTGCCGTAGGCTTCGGCACTGGCGGCGATCTGCGAGGCGAGCTCGCGCGTCGGCGCAAGCACCAGCATGCGAATCTGGCCCGGCTTGGGGATCTGGCGGGCGGCGGCGAGCCGGTCGAGCGACGGCAGCATGAAGGCCGCTGTCTTGCCGGTGCCGGTCTGGGCGATGCCGAGAAGGTCGCGGCCCGTAAGGACCGTCGGGATAGCTTGGAGCTGGATCGGCGTCGCCTGCGAATAGTTTTTCGCGGCGAGCGCGTCGAGCAGGGGCTTGGAAAGCCCCAGGGACATGAAAGACATTCAATATATTCCAATATTTTGCGCGCGGCCGGCGCGTGAAGCGCGAAGCCGCGAGCGGGGTCAAAAAAGCGCCCCGCGTGAATAGGAGAGCAAAAAAACCGAGGCGCGGGCCGCTCCCGATTGGATCGAGAGAGTTCACGCCGCTTGAAAAGCGCCTCGTGCTGCGGTGCAACATAAGGGCAAGGAGTTAAGAAGTCCACACCTCGTTACGCGGGCGCAATTTTTCCCGGCTCGACGTGGAACCGGGACGCGGCGCCGATGCCGCCAAACAGGCCGGCTTCAGTCGCGGTCATCCACACCTGGCCGCGCCCCTCGAGGCGTGCGAACAACGCTGCTCGCCGCTTGGGGTCGAGGTGCGCAGCGACCTCGTCGAGCAGAAGGACCGGCGGCTCGCCGCGGCGTTCAGCCACGAGCTCGGAATGGGCTAGGACAAGCCCAAGCAGCAGCGCCTTCTGCTCGCCGGTGGAGGATTGGTCGGCCGCCATCTGCTTCGCGCGGTGGAGAACCGCGAGATCCTGCCGGTGCGGCCCTTCGGTGGCGCGGCCGGCCGCCGCATCGCGTGCGCGATTGGACTTGAGGGCCGCGGCTAGATCGCCGTCGATCCAGCCTTCGAGCTTGATAGCAGCCCTTGCGAACTCATCGTCCGGAACTGCGGCGAGGCGCACGTCGAGCGCGGCTACGCTTCGTGCGCGAGCCGCGGCAAGTTCCGTACCATGATCCGCCATCGCCAATTCGAGCGAAGCAAGCCAGGCGTCATCCCAGCTTTCGGCGGCGAGCAGCTTGGTGCGCGATCGCATTGCCGCTTCGTAGCGCGACGCATGGTGCGCGTGCGCCGGCTCCAGCGCGAGCACCAGCCGGTCAAGGAAACGCCGCCGCTCGCCCGCGCTGCCGGTGAACAGTCGGTCCATCGCCGGGGTCAGCCATAGCACGCTCAGCCACTCGCTCAGCGAATTGACCGACGCCGGAGCGCCGTTGATCCTCACCTGCCGCCGCTCGGGCGCCTCAGCTTGCGTCCCCGTGCCAATGTCGACCTCGCCAAGCTTGGCCGCCGCTGCCCAGCCGCCGCTGCCGCCTCGCCTCGCCATGTCCGGAAGCGCCGCCCCGCGAAGCCCACGGCCGGGCGTGAGCATCGACACCGCCTCGAGGAGGTTGGTCTTGCCCGTGCCATTCTCGCCGTAGAGCAGAACGAAGCCGGGTCCGGGCTCGACCGTCGCCGAAGCGTAGGAGCGGAAGTCGGTGAGGGTAAGGCGGCTGACCGGCACTGGCGCCGTCTAGCCGCTATTGTTCGCGGCGGTCGATGACTTCGTAATGGGCGGCGCGATCGTCGAAGCTGTTGAGCATCGCGCGAGCCTCCAGGGGAACGTGGCTGACCGAATAGTCCTCCCCCATGAAAGCCTTGATTGCGTCGAGATCGTCGAACCACATCAAAGTCTGGAATTCGATCTCGCCGCCGAGGTCCCGCCTCATCAGGTCGATGTGACGGAAGCCCGGAATCTTTCGCGCCTCGATGCCGGGGATCACTTCGGTGCGGACGACCCGCTCATAAGCGTCGGCATTTTCCGGCGTGGTCCAGCCGCGCCAGAGCCGGCAGATCACTCACACCCTCATGGGCATCAAGACATACAACGCGTTCGACTTGTCGCTCTCGCGCAGTAGCGTCGGCGCCGCAGCGTCGGCGAGGTGGACCTCGACCGTGTCGCCGTCGATCTCGCCGAGAATGTCCATCAGGTACCGGGCGTTGAACCCGATCTCGATCCCGTCCGAGCCATAGTCGGCCGGGACTTCCTCCGTCGCCACACCATTTTCAGGCGAGGTCACCGACAGCGTCACCTTGTCGCGATCGACGCTCATCTTCACCGCGCGCGTTTTTTCGGATGCGATTGTCGAGACGCGGTCGACGCCGGCCGAGAAGCTCTTGGGGTCGAGCTTGAGGAGCTTGTCGTTCCCGGTCGGGATCACCCGGTTATAGTCCGGGAAAGTCCCATCGATGAGCTTGCTGGTGAGGATTGCGCTGCCCAGTCCGAAGCGGATTTTGGTCGGCGACAGCGAAATCTCGACGGTGCCCTCAAGCTCTTCGACCAAGCGGTACAGCTCGGTCACGGCTTTGCGCGGCACGATCACGTCGGGCATGGCTTCGGCGCCATCAGGCCGCGGGACCGTCACCCGCGCGAGGCGGTGCCCGTCGGTAGCCGCAGCGCGCATTTGGTCGTCGACCACATGGAGGAAGATGCCCATCAAATAATAGCGGGTCTCTTCGCTTGAAATGGCGAAGCGCGTCTTCTCGATGATCTGCCGCAGCGTGGCCGCGGGGAGCTCGAAGCGCGTCGGCAGGTCGCCCTCGGCGATCACCGGGAAATCGTCGCGCGGCAGAGTCGACAGGTTGAAGCGCGAGCGGCCGGCGACGATCTGCATCTTGCCTTCGGCCGCGGTCAGCTCGACCTG
>JAXDPR010000038.1:0-3074 GCA_034668265.1 Sphingomonadales bacterium | reverse complement strand
TAGGATCAAGCTTCACGCGCCCACCATCGGCAAATCGAGGCCCATCTCGCGCGCGCAGTCGATGGCGATGTCGTAGCCGGCGTCGGCGTGACGCATGACCCCGGTGCCAGGGTCGTTCCACAGCACGCGTTCGAGCCGCCGCGCGGCGTCGTCGGTGCCGTCGGCGACGATGACCATGCCGGCGTGCTGCGAATAACCCATGCCGACGCCGCCGCCGTGGTGGAACGACACCCAGGTCGCGCCCGATGCCGTGTTGAGCAAAGCATTGAGGATCGGCCAATCGCTGATCGCGTCAGAGCCGTCTTTCATGCTCTCGGTCTCGCGGTTGGGCGAAGCGACACTGCCGCTGTCGAGATGGTCGCGGCCGATCACGATGGGCGCGCCGAGCTCGCCGCGCGCGACCATCTCGTTGAAGGCGAGGCCGAGCCGGTGGCGCTGGCCAAGGCCGACCCAGCAGATGCGCGCGGGGAGGCCCTGGAAGGCGATTCGCTCGCGCGCCATGTCGAGCCAGCGGTGGAGGTGCTGGTCGTCGGGGATCATCTCCTTCACGCGCTGGTCGGTGCGGTAGATGTCCTCGGGATCGCCGCTCAGCGCAGCCCAGCGGAAAGGACCGATGCCGCGGCAGAAGAGCGGGCGGACGTACGCCGGCACGAAGCCGGGAAAGTCGAAGGCGTGGGTCACGCCCGTGTCCTTGGCCTCCTGGCGGATATTGTTGCCATAATCGAACGTCGGAACGCCCATATTCCTGAAGCCGAGCATCGCCTCGACGTGACAGGCAAGGGACTCCCGCGCGGCAGCAGCGACGGCGGCGGGATCGCGTTCGCGCATCTCCTGCCACTTGGCGACGCTCCAGCCGGCGGGGCAGTAACCGTTGGCGGGATCGTGCGCCGATGTCTGGTCGGTCAGCGCGTCGGGGCGGATGTCGCGTTCGAGCATCTGCGGCAGGATCTCGGCGGCATTGCCGAGCAGGCCGACGCTGGTTGGCTCGGTTGCGGTTCGAATGATCTCCAGCGCCTCGTCGATGCTGGTGGCGCGCCGGTCGAGGTAGCGTGTCTCGAGCCGTTTCTCGATGCGGCTATCCTGGACCTCGATCGCGATGCAATGCGCCCCGGCCATGACCGCCGCGAGCGGCTGCGCGCCGCCCATCCCGCCGAGCCCCGCGGTCAGGATCCAGCGGCCCCGCAAGTCGCCGCCATAATGCTGGCGGCCCATCTCGGCGAAGGTCTCGAACGTGCCCTGGACGATGCCCTGCGTGCCGATGTAGATCCAGCTGCCGGCGGTCATCTGGCCGTACATCATCAGGCCCTTGCGATCGAGCTCGTTGAACACGTCCCAATTGGCCCACTTGGGCACGAGGTTGGAGTTGGCGATGAGCACGCGCGGCGCGTCCTTGTGCGTGCGGAAGACGCCGACCGGCTTGCCCGACTGGACGAGCAGTGTCTGGTCGTCTTCCAGCCGCTCGAGCGTCTCGACGATCTTGTCGTAGCATTGCCAGTTGCGCGCGGCGCGGCCGATCCCGCCGTAGACGACCAGGCTTTGAGGGTCCTCGGCGACCTCGTCGTCGAGATTGTTCATCAGCATCCGCACCGCCGCCTCGGTGGCCCAGCTCTTCGCCTTGATCTCGCTGCCGCGTCGGGCGCGGATGTGGCGGCTGTTGTCGCGTCGATCTGTCACGGCTGTCGCTCCTAACCGTTGGCGGCGCGCTACCCAAGGGGCCTGAAGCTGGCATTCATTCGGGAAATGCCTAGCATCCACTTCAGCGGAGGCGCGGGCTAATGGCGACGGTTGCGGCACCAGGCGAGGACACGGCATTCGCGGGCAGCCGGGATCGCTCATTCTTCGGCCATCCCAGAGGTCTCGCCTATCTCGCATTCACCGAGGCGTGGGAGCGTTTTTCCTATTACGGAATGACATCGCTGGTCGTGCTTTACATGGTCCAGCAACTGCTTCTGCCGGGGCATATCGAGCATGTCGCGGGAATGCCGGCCTATCGTTCGGCGCTCGAAACCGTGTTCGGACCGATGTCGCGCCAGGCGCTCGCCTCGCAGACCTTCGGCTTCTATACGGGCCTCGTCTATTTCACGCCTCTGCTCGGCGGCTGGATCGCCGACCGCCTGCTTGGCGCAAAGTACACGGTAGTGATCGGCGCGCTGCTGATGAGTGCCGGCCATTTCGCAATGGCGTTCGACCAGAGCTTCCTGATTGCGCTGCTGCTGCTGATCCTCGGGTCGGGCTGTCTCAAGGGCAACATCGCGGCCCAGGTCGGGCATCTTTACGACCCCGAGGATGTGTCGCGGCGGACGCGCGCGTTCACGATTTTCAGCACCGGAATCAACCTTGGCGCGACGCTCGGCCCGATCGTCTGCGGACTGCTGGCACAAGTTTACGGCTGGCATATCGGGTTCGGCTGCGCGGGCGTGCTGATGCTGCTCGCGACGGTCACCTATCTCGCTGGCCAGCGTTATCTACCCGACCAGCGGCCCCGCAAACGCAACCGCGCGCCAACAGCCCCATTGACCGGAGCCGAGCGGCGGACGGTGTTGCTCCTCGTCCTCGTTGCCGCGATCACCGTTTTCCAGTCGGTCGCTTATTACCAGATCTACAATGTCGGGCTGGTGTGGATCGACGCGCATGTCGATCTTGCAACTCCGCTCGGCCAGATCCCCGTTCCGTGGTTCAATTCGATCGACGCGTTCGTGAGCATCATCGCCGTGCCGCCGCTGATCTACTTGTGGAGCAGGCAGGCGAAACGTGGCCGAGAGCCTGGCGATGTAGCCAAAATCGGCATCGGCGCGGCGATCGCATCAGCCTCCGCGGGATTGATCGTGCTGGGGATCTGGCTGGCCGGCAGCGGCAAGGTCGGCGCGCTCTACCCCGTGCTCGCCTGTGTCGGCATGGGCATCGCCTTCCTTTATTATTGGCCCCCGCTGCTTGCGCTGGTGTCGCGTACGGCGCCGGCGAGAATCAATGCGACGATGGTCAGCGGCGCCTATTTGTCCCTGTTTGCAGGGAATATCGTGATGGGTTGGGTCGGCAGCTATTACGAGAAGATGACCCCCGCCCAATTCTGGACT
>JAXDPR010000037.1:0-5367 GCA_034668265.1 Sphingomonadales bacterium | reverse complement strand
GGACCGCGTCGCATGCCAGCAGGCGGCGTTCGAGCGCGGCCTTCCCGGCGAAGTCGGCATGCTCGCTCAGCTGGATCAGCACGAGGGCGCGGAGGCGGTTCTGGGTCAGCCGCCTCGACAGCAGGGCGATCGTGCGGTCGATCAAGCCTTGCCCACGCAGCCGTCGGAGCCGGCGCGCGATCGCCGACGACGACAGCGGAACGCGAGTCGCGAGCTGGTCAGCGGTCTGTGAATCATCGCGCTGGATGAGGTTCAGCAGCAGCATGTCAAAACCGTCCAGCACGCAGCGAGCGTGCCAGACTTTGGCAAATCGTGCACCAATTTTGCGCGGCGTTGGCAAAATGACGCGCTACAATTGTCTTGTTCATCGAACGGACATCCAGCATGGGTGGAATGCGCGCAGGAACGAGACGAGGAGGCAAGGGGTATGCCGAAACACTCGCTTAAGATCGCTGTCCTGCTGGCGGCTCTGTCAGTGGCGCCGGCCGCTGCCGGGAACCAGCTGACCTCCGGCGCGGGGCACGACCGCTCTGCCTGTCCTCAGAAGAATGCACGCCAAGGAACAACCGCCGCACCCGCGGCAAGCTCGCCGCGGAAGGCGGCCCCCACCACCGTCATCGTGAAGAGCAGCGGCTTCTTCGCGCCGGGGCCGCGGTTTATGTCGGACCTAACGCTTTAGGCCGCCGCCAGCGCCTCGGCGATCAGACGGCGGGTATTTTCGATCCCGTAGAGCGCGATGAAGCTGCCCATGCGCGGGCCCTGGCTTGAGCCGAGAAGGGTCTCGTAGAGGGCCTGGAACCAGCCGCGCAGCGATTCGAACGGGTGGCGCTTGCCGACTTCGAAGACCTGCGTCTGGATGTCCTGGGCGGAGGCGTCGGCGGGAAGCCTGGCGAGTTCGGAATCGAGGTCGCGCAGGGCCTCGGCTTCCATGTCGTTTGGCGCGCGGCGCTTGAGATCCGGAACGACGAAGTCGCGCGCATAATTGACCGCAAGGCCGATCAGCTCCTCGAGCTCGGGATCGGTCTCGGGTGATGTGCCGGGCGCATAACGCTGAACGAAGCGCCATGCGGTGTCCTGGTCGGCGACTCCCGGCAGGCTGACGAGGTTCAGGAGAAGCCCGTAAGTCAGCGGCAGAGTCTTCGCCGGCACCTTACCGCCATGGATATGGTGCACGGGATTACCGAGCTTCTGCTCGATGGGCTGGCTGGGATAGTTGTCGCGGAACTGCCAATATTCGTCCACGGCGCGCGGGATGACACCGATGTGCAGGCTCTTGGCGCGCCTGGGCTCGCGATAGATGTAGAAGCTCAGGGACGGCTCGCTGCCATAGCGAAGCCATTCCTCGAGGCTGAGGCCGTTGCCCTTGGACTTGGAGATCTTCTCGCCTTTCTCGTCGAGGAACATCTCGTAGTTGAATCCCTCGGGCGGGCGGGCGCCGAGGACGCGCGCGATCTTTCCCGACTGGGTCACGCTGTCGATCAAATCCTTGCCGGACATCTCGTAATCGACGCCAAGCGCCGTCCAGCGCGCCGCCCAGTCGACCTTCCACTGCAGCTTGGCGAGGCCGCCGAACGCTGATTGCTGGACACGGCCGCCATCCTCGTCGTCGAAGGCGATGAGACCCGCTTCGGCGTCGATCACATCCACCGGGACCTGGAGCACTCGACCACTCGAGGGCGAGATTGGAAGCACCGGCGAATAGGTCTGGCGGCGATCCTCGCCCAGCGTCGGGAGCATGACGCCCATGATCGCGTCCCAGCCGTGCAGGACCTTGCGGATCACCTCGTCGAAGCGGCCGGATGTGTAGCAATCGGTGGCCGACAGGAATTCATAGTCGAATCCGAACCGGTCGAGAAAGGTTCGCAGTATCGAATTGTTGTGCTCTGCGAAACTTGGATGAGTGCCGAACGGGTCGGGGATCTGGGTCAGCGGCTTGCCGAGATTGGCGGCGAGCAGCTCCTGGTTGGGGACGTTGTCGGGAACCTTGCGCAGCCCGTCCATGTCATCGCTGAAGGCGATCAGCCGGGTGGGCGCGCCGCCCGTCAACTCCTCATAGGCATGGCGCACAAAGGTCGTGCGGAGCACCTCGTTGAAGGTGCCGATGTGCGGCAGGCCCGAGGGGCCGTAGCCGGTCTCGAAGATCATCGGCTGACCGGCGGGCTTGCCTTCGGGCCAGCGCTTCAAGAGCTTGCGCGCTTCCTCGTAAGGCCAGGCCTTCGACTGCATCGCGGCAGAACGGAGGGATTCGGCGTCCAATTGCGTTGCTCTTCTGTTCTCTTGGCGGCAGGGTCGCGGGGATGGCCGCTCCTTTGCCGCTTCCCGCGCTCCACGCAACCCACGCCGGAATCTGGCTTGCCGACATCACCGGCGATGCGCGCGAGGCGAGCAGGGGCGAGGCAATCGCGCGGGCGGCGGAGACGCCGCACATCATCCTCAACGCGCCGCTGGTCGGGCAGAGGCTCGGTTACCCGGAGCTAAGCGGACTCGACCTGCTCGAACTGTTCGCGTTCGTCCACCCGGCGCGCTTCGCGGTGCCGACCGTGGCGGGGCTCAGCCGAAAACTTGGGCTGGAGCCGCCCTCCAGTGAAGCCGACGCCGTCGTGGCGCTGCAGCGGATCGCGAATCGGCTGCTGGCGGTGTTTGACGATCCCGACTGGCGTGAACGCGAGGGGGCGTGGACGTCGAATGCGACTCTCCATCGGCTTGGCTGGGGCTGGGCGCCGCTGATCGGGGCGCGACTCGAACGGCCCGAACGCGGCGAGCGCATGCTTTTCTCGCGGTTGAAACAGTGGGATGAGGCCGGCGAGCGGCCACCGCCGCGGACCGTGCTTGTGCCGCCGTCCGACGCTCGCGCCAGGCTCGACCGGCTGACCGGCCGCGCAGAAGCGCGCGAGGGGCAGCGGGCGATGGCGGAGGCGGTGACGCAGGTGTTTGCGCCGAAGCCGGCGAAAGGCTCGCCCAACGTGCTGCTCGCCGAGGCTGGGACAGGAATCGGCAAAACGCTCGCTTATCTCGCGCCCGCATCGCTGTGGGCGGAAGCGGCGGGCGGCACCGTGTGGGTGTCGACCTTTACCAAGGCGCTGCAGCGGCAGCTCGATGCGGAAGGTCCCAAGCTGTTCGCCGACCCGGACGAGCGGGCGAAGCGAATCGTGGTGCGCAAGGGCCGCGAGAATTACCTCTGCCTGCTCAACCTGGAGGACGCGCTCCAAGGTGCGTTCGCCGGCCGTGCGGCGATACTGGCGCAACTGGTCGGGCGCTGGGCCGCCTATACGAAGGACGGCGACATGGTCGGCGGCGACCTGCCCGGCTGGCTGCCGAGCCTGTTCCGGCGCGCGGGCGCTGCCGCACTGACCGACCGGCGGGGCGAGTGCGTCTATGCCGGCTGCCCGCATTACCGCCGCTGCTTCATCGAACGCGCCGAGCGGGCGAGCCGCGAAGCCGACATCGTCATCGCCAACCATGCGCTGGTGATGGTCAATGCGGCGCGGGCGCGGGAGGACGCCCCGGGACGGATCCTGTTCGACGAGGGACATCATCTGTTCGACGCCGCGGATTCGACCTTTGCCGTCGCGTTCGGCGGGCAGGAAGCGATCGAACTCAGGCGCTGGATCGTCGGCCCCGAAGGGCGATCGCGCGGGCGCCGGCGGGGGCTTGCGGCACGGCTGATGGATGTCGCGTCCTATGACGATGAGGGCGCTCGCGCGCTCGACGCGGCGGTCGAGGCGGCCAAGGCGCTCACGTCCGACGGCTGGCTGCAGCGGCTGGTCGAGGGCGACCCGTTCGGACCGGTCGAGGCCTTGCTCGCCGAAGTTCGCGGGACCGTATTCGCGCGCGCCAAGGCGCAAGAGGCCGGATACGGGCTCGAGACCGAGCTTGCGGAACCGGACGGGGCTTTGGTGTCGGCGTCGGCCGCGGCAGCCGAAGTGCTAGAAAGCCTGGGCAAGCCGCTGGCGGCACTGGCGCGGCGGCTCGAGGCGGTGCTCGAGGACGCGCCCGATTGGCTCGATGCCCAAGCGCGGGCGCGAGTCGAAGGCGCGATCCGCGGCCTCACGTGGCGGCGCGAGACGGTGGCGGCGTGGATCGCTTTGCTGTCGCGGATCGGCGGCGAGGCCGACCCCGAGTTCGTCGACTGGCTGGCGGTCGAGCGGGTCGATGGACGCGAGTTTGATGTCGCGATCCATCGACGCTGGCTCGACCCGACCAAGCCGCTTGCCGCCGCCGTAATTGCCCCGGCCGATGGCGTGCTCGTCACCTCGGCGACACTGCGCGGCGGCGAGGACTGGCCGGCCGCGGACGCGCGGACTGGCGCGGTGCACCTGCCCGCGCCCGCCGCGCATTTCGAGGCGGAAAGCCCGTTCGACTACGCTGCCTGTTCCGAAGTGCTGATCGTGACCGACATCAAGCAAGGCGACATCGCCTCGCTCGCCGGCGCCTATGCCCGGCTGATCGAGGCGGCGGAGGGCGGCACGCTCGGCCTGTTCACCGCGATCCAGCGATTGAAGGCAGTACACGCGCGCATCGCCGACCGGCTGGCGCGCGAGGGGCTGCCGCTGCTCGCGCAGCATGTCGACCCGATCGACGCGGGGACATTGGTCGACATCTTCCGCGATGACCCGCGCGCGTCCTTGCTCGGCACCGACGCGTTGAGAGACGGAGTCGACGTGCCGGGCGAGTCGCTGCGGCTGGTGGTGATGGAGCGCGTGCCCTGGCCGCGCCCGACGGTGCTGCACGCTGCCCGGCGGATGGCCGGCGGAGGCAGCGCATATGACGATCGAGTTGTCCGCGCGCGGCTCGCGCAAGCGTTCGGGCGGCTGATCCGGCGGCAGGGCGATTGCGGGCTGTTCGTGATCCTGTCGGCTGCGATGCCGTCGCGGTTGCTCAAAGCTTTTCCGCCGGGCGTTCCGATCAGCCGCGTACCGCTCGAGGTGGCGGTCGCGCGGGTCGAGGGGTTCCTGCCTCGGGAGGGCAAAGATGAAAAGATTGGCGATCCTGCGGCACGCCAAGTCGAGCTGGGATGAGCCGGGCCTCGACGACTTCGACCGCCCGCTGAACGAGCGGGGGTGGAACGCGGCGCGGCGCATGGGGCGCGAGCTCAAGCGGCGCGGCATGACGTTCGACCTCGTGTTGTCGAGCACCGCGGCGCGGGCCCGCGAGACGATCGACGGGGTGCAGGAGAAATATGATTTCGATGCGCCGATCCAATTCGAGCCGCAGCTCTATCTGGCGAGCGAAGCGACGCTTCTTGGGCTGGTGAAAGGGCTGGCGGAAGGGGTGAAGGCGCCGTTGATCGTCGGCCACAATCCCGGACTCGAGCGGCTGGTTTCCGACCTGACGCGCGACGACGATAAGGGCTTGCGCGGGCAGGTC
>JAXDPR010000036.1:0-2622 GCA_034668265.1 Sphingomonadales bacterium | reverse complement strand
GATCGAATAGCTGCCGTCGGAATTTTCCTCGGCGCGGGTTTTCAAAAGCCCGAGGTCGGTGCCGCAGTGGGGTTCGGTCAGATTCATGGTTCCGGTCCAGCGGCCGGTGATCATCGTCGGGACGTATTTTTGCTTGAGCTCGTCACTGCCCTTGACCAGCAGCGATGCGATCGCCCCGGAGGTCAGCCCCTGGTACATCTCGAAGCTGTGGTTGGCCGAGAGGATATATTCGGTGACCGCGGTCCCGACGACCTGCGGCAGCCCCTGCCCGCCATATTCCTCGGGTCCGGTCAGCGTCGGCCAGCCGGCTTCGACGAACTGCTGATAAGCTTCCTTGAACCCGGGCGGAGTCACGACGGAGCCGTCGTCGTTGCGCTTACAGCCGACCTCGTCGCCGATGCGGTTCAAGGGCTGGAGGACCTCGGCGGCGAATTTGCCGGCTTCCTCGAGGATCGCCTCGACCAGGTCCGGCGTCGCGTTGGCGAAGCCCGGCAGGTTCGAATAGCGACCGATGTCGAGCACGTCGTTGAGGACGAAAAGCGTGTCGCGCACCGGCGCGGTGTAGGTCGGCATTGCTTACCTCCGTGTCAGCAGCGTCCTATTGTGCGATGAGGATTGCGTCCAGCATCTGTAAATATCGGCTGGTACACACTAGCTGGCACATGATGAAACGTTGCCTTGCCATCCTCGCAGCCGCGCTTTCCGCCGGCCCCGTCGCCGCCTCGCCGCGAACCCAAACGGCTGTCCTCGCCGGCGGCTGTTTCTGGGGCATGGAAAGCGTGTTCGAGCATGTGAAGGGCGTGACCAATGTCGTCTCGGGCTACGCAGGCGGCCGGGCGACGGACGCGAACTATGATGCTGTAAGCACCGAAGGCACCGGCCACGCCGAGGCTGTGAAGATCACCTACGACCCCTCGCAGATCAGCTACGCCCAGCTGCTCCAGATCTATTTCACGGTCGCGCATGATCCGACACAGGTCGACCGCCAGAGCCCTGACGTCGGTCACAGCTACCGTTCGGCGATCTTCCCGCAGAGCCCGCAGCAGGCCGCCTTCGCCAAGGCGTTCATGGGGCGGCTGAATGCGGCGCATATCTACAAGGCGCCGATCGCGACGCGGATCGAAAGCGGCGGGTTCTATCCGGCCGAGGCTTACCACCAGGATTTCGCGCGGCGGCACCCCGACTACCCCTATATCGTCGTCAACGACCGGCCCAAGGTCGCTGCGCTGCACAAGAGATTTCCGGCCTTTTACAAGGCCTAGCTGTTCTTAAGCCTGTTCTTGAGCCGTTAAGATTTCACGCCTTATTCAGGCTGGGGGCGACAAGTGGCTGCCTCCCTCCTATATGACCGTTTCACGACAGCACTGGCGCGCGGGGACTCGATGCTGACGACCAATCCGTTCGACGACGACAAGCTGCGCGAGGAATGCGGCGTGTTCGGCATCTGGGGCGCTGACAATGCCACCGGTTTCGTCGCGCTTGGCCTTCACGCGCTTCAGCACCGCGGCCAGGAAGCGGCGGGGATCACAAGCTTCGACGGCAAGCATTTCCACTCTCATCGGGCGATGGGCCATGTCGCCGGCAGTTTCGACCGCGAGGATATCATTCGCGGCCTCGCCGGCCGCGCCGCCATCGGCCATGTCCGCTATTCGACGACCGGCGAAACCGCGCTGCGCAACGTCCAGCCCTTGTTTGCCGAGCTCGCCGCCGGCGGCTTTGCGGTCGCCCACAACGGCAATTTGTCGAACGCGATGAAGCTCCGCCGGACGCTCAACCGGCGTGGCTCGATCTTCCAGTCGACCGGCGACACCGAGGTCATCATCCATCTTGTCGCGACGTCCCAACGCGAGGGGGTGCTCGACCAGCTGACCGACGCGCTGAAGCAGGTCGAAGGTGCCTATTCACTCGCCGTCCTCACACCTGAGGGTCTGATCGGCTGCCGCGATCCGCTCGGGGTTCGGCCGCTGGTCATGGGCAAGCTCGGGGAGGCGACCGTGTTCGCATCGGAGACTGTCGCGCTCGACGTGATCGGCGCAAGCTACCTGCGCGACGTCGAGCCGGGCGAGCTGATCCTCGTCAACGATGCCGGAATCCGCTCCTTCCGCCCGTTCGAGAAGCTCGCTCCGCGGCCCTGCATCTTCGAGCATGTCTATTTCTCGCGGCCGGATTCGATCGCCGAAGGCATGTCGGTCTACGAGGTGCGCAAGAATATCGGCGCGGAACTTGCGCGCGAGGCTCCGGTCGACGTCGATTATGTCGTCCCCGTGCCGGACAGCGGCGTGCCGGCCGCGATCGGCTTCGCCCAGGAGAGCGGTATTCCGTTTGAGCTCGGGATCATCCGCTCGCACTATGTCGGCCGCACCTTCATCCAGCCGAACCAAGATATCCGGCTCCAAGGGGTCAAGCTCAAGCACAACGCCAATTCGGCGCTGATCGACGGCAAGACGATCGTGCTGATCGACGATTCGATCGTTCGCGGCACGACCTCGGTCAAGCTCGTGCAGATGATGCGCGACGCCGGCGCTCGCGAGGTCCACATGCGGATCGCTTCGCCGCCGACGCGGCATAGCTGCTTCTACGGTGTTGACACGCCGGAACGAGCCAAGCTGCTCGCGGCACAGA
>JAXDPR010000035.1:0-4413 GCA_034668265.1 Sphingomonadales bacterium | reverse complement strand
AGCGGCAACGCGGGATCGGTCAGCTCCTCCGGCTTCACGGACCCGCCGAGGATCGCGACGTGCGGCCAGTCGGGATGGTCGAGCCGCGTGTGCAGCCGCTCGCGCCCTTCTTCGCCCTCCGGGAGATGCTGAAGCAGAAGCCCGCCGGCGAAACAGTGGCTGCCCCCCTTTTCGGCCGCCAGGCGGACCAGGCTCGGGATCTGCTCCGACTGGGCGAAATAGCTCTGCGCCGCCTCGCCCAGATTCTTGCCCTCGAGCGGGACGATGCCCTGGTAGCGCTCCTTGGCGAGCGGCTGGTCGAAGGTGATCGCGAGATAGCCCTTGCCGAACAGGTCCTGCAGCATGGGCTCGGCCGGCAAATCCGCGACCTTCTCGGCATCGTGGCGGACATAGCCGCGCAGCTCGCCGCCCAGATAATCGCACACCATCAGGTCGATCGGACCGCCCTCGGTCTGCGCCTGCAGCGTCAGCTGACCCTGCGGCTCCTTCAGCAGCGAGCCAAGCAGCGCCGTCAAAGTCAGCGCCTCCGCCAGCAGCTTCTCGATCACTTGCGGGTAGTGGTGGCTGGCCAGAATTGTGTCGAGCACCGGCCCCAGGCGCGCGATCCGGCCGCGCGCATTACGCGACGGGATCGCGACGCCGAGCGCGGCGTCTGTGTTGAGCTCTACTGAAGGCATTGGCCGAAGATAGGTGCCGCCGCGCCGGCTCACAACCGGTCGGTTATGCCTTGTCCATTCGAGCGGTTGCAGGCGTGGCTCAGCTCACCACGTACCGGTCAGCGGCCGATGCCGCGCTCGCTTCGCTTCGTCGTCCATGACGTAGCGCTTGAGCTTGCGGCGCATGACCGCTGCGCCTTCGCCGCTCATGCAGACCAGGCGCACGCCGCCGCCCGGAAGGGGCTCGATCGCGGATATGCCGACCTTCTCGGACAGGCACCGGATCACCACCGCGCCCTCGTCAAGCGTCAGGTTAATGACGCGGCTCACCGGCGAATGCTCGATGGGTCGAGCTTGTGCGCCTGGCCGTCGAACCGGTCGCCAAGCGTCTCGATCGCCTTGGCTCCTGCCGAGGTGCGGGACTGCAGCGACAACCGGCGACAGACCGCAGCCTGCTCACGCAAGCTGTCGGCGCTGTTGCCGTTCGCCGTCAATCTGTCGCTGGAGTCCACGAAATGCACTCCGTCTGGGTTTCGGACGCCACTTGCTGCCTTTTTCGTTCCGCTTCGGCGATGCGCATCCGCTCGGTGCGCTCAGCCTTGTCGGCAAGGGCGCTCCACGCGGCTCCGGATCGATGGCAACGCTCGCGCACATGGTCGAGCGTTGCCGCCTCCGCGTCGGCGTTCGCCTCGGCGGCTCGGGCACGAAAGAATTCGAGGCTCGAACTGCGAATAATCGCCGTCGCCACCTTATTCAGCGTCGCTGGAACCCGCCTCATCGGCCGGCGCTTCGGCAGAGTCTTCCGCCGGCGCTTCCGCGGGCGCATCGACCAGACCCTCGGCCGGCTTCAAATTTACCGCCGCCATCTTTCCGCGGCGGTCCTGCTGCAGCTCGTAGCTGACACGCTGGTCCTGTTGCAGCGTGCGCATGCCGCTGCTCTCGACCGCGCTGATATGAACGAAGGCGTCGTTGCCGCCGCCGTCGGGCGCAATAAAGCCGTAGCCCTTGGTGTCGTTGAAGAACTTCACGGTTCCCGTAGTCATTGTCGATGATTCCTTCCGTGCGGCCCGGGTGCCGGAGCGCTTCGCGCTAGGAGAGGCAGCAGAAGGAAAAAAGGAGCCGCAAAGCGCCTGAAGACCGTCGTTTGGCGACTAGTAGCAAAATGGACATAGCCCTGTTCGCCTGAAATTGTAAGGGTGATCTCAGCCGCGAACGGCAACTATGCCGCCTCTGCCGGCACCTCATATTCGCCGGCGGCCGCCGACAGCGTCTCGACGAACTCTTGGATATGCTTTTCCTCGATCACCAGTGGTGGCAGCACCCGCATCACATTGTCGCCCGCGGCGACCGTCAGCAGCCCCTTGGTGCGCAGATAGTTCACAAAGGCCCGGCTGTCGGTCCTCATGCGGATGCCGAGCATCAGCCCGACGCCGCGCACGCTCTCGAAAATATGGTCGTGGTTGGGGATCATCTGCTCGAGCGCCGAGCGCAGCCGCTCGCCCTTCTGCCGGACTTCATTGAGAAATTCCTCGTTGGCGACAATGTCGAACACCGCCTGCCCCGCAGCCATCGCCAGCGGGCCGCCGCCAAAGGTCGAGCCGTGCGTTCCAATGATCATTCCCGCCGCCGCCTTCTCGCTGACGAGGCACGCCCCCATCGGGAAGCCGCCGCCAATGCCCTTGGCCGAGGCCATGATGTCGGGGACGACGCCATAATGCTGATAGGCATAGAGCTGGCCGGTCCGCCCGACCCCGCACTGCACCTCGTCGTACACCAGCATCAGGTCATGCTCATCACACGCGGCGCGCAGCCCGGCGAGGAACTCGTGGCTCGCCGGGCGGATGCCGCCCTCGCCCTGGATCGGCTCAAGCAGGAAACCGGCGGTGTTCTCGTCGATTGCCGCGAGCGCCGCGTCCAAATCGTTGAATTCGAGCACCTTGAATCCCGGCAGCAGCGGCGCGAAGCCGTCGATCATCTTCGCCTGGTCCGTCGCGCTGATCGCCGCCATCGTCCGGCCGTGAAAGGCGTTCGAAAAGGTGATGAGGTCGTGCTTGTGCGGGTTGCCCTTGGCATGATGATATTTGCGCGCGGTCTTGATCGCACATTCCACGGCCTCGACGCCTGAATTGGTGAAGAATACCGTGTCGGCGAAGGTCAGGTCGCAGAGCCGTCTGGCGAACGCCTCGCCCTGCGGCGAGCCGTAGAGGTTGGAGACGTGGATCAGCGTCGCCGCCTGCTCCTGGATCGCCTTGGTCAAATGCGGGTGGCCGTGGCCGAGGATGTTGACCGCGATGCCCGCCGCGAAGTCCAGGTATCGTTCGCCCTCCTCGCCGTAGAGAAAGACTCCCTCGCCGCGAACGGGCCTCACCGGTGAACGCGGATAGACGGGCATGAGCGGCGTGATGGCCAAGGCTTGGACTCCCTTTTGTGCGGCGATGATGCGGTTTTCGCGCCTATAGCCAGCGGCCCGCGGAAGGGCAAAGCCAGGCGAAACGAGAAAGGCGCCCCGGTCTCCCGGAGCGCCTTTCCTTACGCGCACTAACGCCACAAATTAGTCGTCGTCACGGTCTCGCCGGTTTTCCCAGCGGTCGTCACGGCCGTCGCGGTCGCGGTCGGCATACAGGCCGTTGTAGCCGTTGTTATAGCCATAGCGGCCGTAGCCCTGATTGAGCGCGAACTGCACGCGCTGCTCGAGCCGTGCGATCCGCACCTCGATGTCGCGCACTTCGTACGGGTTGAGCCCGTTGCGGCCCGAGCGACGCAGGCGCCGCTCGATATTGTTGGCTTCATTGCGCAGCCGGTCAGCGTTTCTGTCACCGATCCGGTCGCGCCGGTCGAGGCGGTTGATCTGCCGCTCGACGTTGTTCAGGCGCGCCTGCAGCGCCCGAACCTGGCCCCAATTTCCCTGGAAGCCATTATTGTAGCCATTGCCGTTGTTGTAGCCATAAGGCGCCGGCTGCGGCTGCGGGTAAAACTGGGCCGCCGCGGGGCTGGCGGCGACGAACGCCGCGCCTGCCGCGGCAATTGAAAGAACGACCTTACGCATCACGGCTCTCCTTGGTTGAGCACTTCTCGATGCATGGGGTTGTGCGCTGATTCGCTTGAGGCCGGTCTGAACGCGTCCGTTATGAAGCGTTCAACTTGCTTAACGCGGCCCGGTCTTCGTGAACCTGATGTCGTCGAGATAGATCACGCCTTGCTTGGCCGTCGCGGTCGTGTCCTCGAAGACAATCACAAACTCCTTGAGCTTGCGCGGGTTGGCCGTCCCCTCGAACCCGCCCAGCGGAATGACGATATCCTGCCACTGGTCGGTGACATTGTTCACATAATGGCGGCTCGACTGGTCGAGGTCGTCCTTGAGCTCGACCTTGAACGCCTTGGTATAGCCCATGCCCGCGTCGCCACGAACGCGGAACGCGAGCGCGTCGAAGCGCGATGCGTCGAGGTTCTGCAGCCGCATCCATAGCCCGCCGAACGCCGGGTTCTTCGATGCCACGCTGTAGATCAGGCGAAGCGCATAACCCTTGTCGCCATAGCGGTCCCTGGCATCGAAAGATTCGACGCAGCCCTGCTTCGGATCGGCCGGATCCTTGATCCAGCATCCGAAATCACCGCCGAGATTGTTGGGCTTTGTGCCGCTGTTGAAATCCGCGACCATCAGTTCGGCCGAGGCTGCCAGCGCCAGGATCAGCGGCGCTGCCATGGTCAGTTCTTGATCTTCCAGCCGCTCTTAAGCAGCCGATAGCAGGCTGCCCAC
>JAXDPR010000034.1:0-2807 GCA_034668265.1 Sphingomonadales bacterium | reverse complement strand
CCGCAGCAATCGATCCCAGCCAGCCGACGAGCGATCTGGTCGAAGACTGCGACCCTTCGTCTCAAGGCAATTTCGGCGACTTCGAGAATCTGTTCGGGCAGCTTAGGCAGCCGCAAGTGATAGAGCTTGGCAAGCCGCTACCGAAGAAGAAATATCTGCCGAGCAAGCGCGTCGGCAAATGCCACGCGGCGCATAACCGTGCGCTGGTCGGCAAGAAGCACAGCTAGGCGCTAGGCGAGCGCCTTCTCGAACCAATGATGGGCATAGAGCTCGTCGTTGAACGGAGGCACCTCGCGATAACCGGCCGAGCGGTACAGTTGCTGGGCCTCGGGCAGCGCCTGGTTGGTTTCAAGCTTCACGATCCTGTAGCCGATCGCGCGTGCTTTCTCCTCGAGCGCTGCGAGCAAGTGACGGCCCAGGCCGACGCCACGCCCGCCGGGCGCAATCCACATCCGCTTTAGATAGGCTGCGTCAGGATCCAGCGCCGTCAATCCGCCGCAGCCGACCGGCTCACCGCGCAAACGCATGATTAGGAAGCTGCCGGCCGGCGGCGCGAATTCATCGAGCGAGTGGAGCACGCTTTTGCCAGGGTCGAAGCCCTCTTTGAACCGTTGCTCGAGCTCGCGATAGTAAAGCTGCAGGCAGTGTTGGGCGGCCGCACTGGTCGCAGGTTCTTCTGCGATTACAACGTCCGGGCTCATTTCCCGGATTTCGCCTTCTCGCGCAGCTTTGAGATCGTGGTCGCGTTGCTGATCTGTTCGACGTCGGTCTTGCAGTGGAGCAGGCGAATGCCTTTGCGCTGAAGCGCGCGGTCGAGCGCCGGGGCGAAGTCTTCGGTCTTTTCGATCGTCTCGGCCCAGCCGCCGTAGGCGCGCGCAAGCGCGGCGAAGTCGGGGTTCTTGAGCTCGGTCGCGCTGATGCGCTTCGGGTACTCGCGCTCCTGGTGCATGCGGATCGTGCCGTATGACCCGTTGTCGACCAGGATCACGAGCAGGTCGGCGCTATATTGGGCGGCGGTCGCCAGCTCCTGGCCGTTCATCAGGAAGTCGCCGTCGCCGGCGACGCACACCACCGGCCGGTCCTTGAAGCGGAGCGCGGCGGCAACCGCGGCGGGGAGGCCGTAGCCCATCGTCCCCGAGGTAGGGGCGAGCTGCGTCGGCATCGGGCCGTAGTGCCAGTACCGATGCCACCACCCCGAGAAATTGCCGGCGCCGTTGCAGATGATCGTGTTCTCTGGAAGCTTTTCGCGCATCGCGGCGACACACTGGCCGAGGTCGAGCTTCACGCCGTCGCGGGGCTTGGGATCGGACCAGTCGAGCCATTCCGCATGTGCCCGTTCGCCGCACGAGAAGCGGACGAGGTCGGGGTCGATCCACTCGTCGACCATCTCGGCGAATTCGCCCATGTCCGCCACGATCGGCAGGTCGGCATGGTACACGCGGCCGAGCTCATTGGGGTCCGGGTGGACGTGGACCAGTGTTTGCCCCGGATGATCCGGCGTAATCAACGCGTAGCCGTCGGTCGTCGCCTCGCCGAGCCGCGGCCCGACGGCGAGGACGAGGTCGGCGTCGCGGATGCGCTGCTGAAGCTTGGGGTTCGGGCCGTAGCCGAGTTGCCCGGCATAGACCCCGCACTTGTTGTCGATCGCATCCTGGCGGCGGAAGGCGGCGGCGACGGGGATTCCGTAGCGGATGGCGAAATTGGCGAAATGATGCGCCGCGCGCGGGCTCCAGTCGGCGCCGCCGACGATCGCCACCGGGTTGGTCGCGTCTTTCAGAAGCTCGAACATTGCCTGCACGGCGCCGGCATCGGGGCCTTCGGCGACCGGCGGGACGCATGGCCGGTCGGTCGCTTCGACCCCATCGCGCAGCATGTCCTCGGGCAGCGCAAGGACGACGGGGCCGGGGCGGCCGGCGGTGGCGACGCGCCAGGCGCGCGCGACATATTCGGGGATGCGGCGGGCATCCTCGATCCGTGCTGCCCACTTGGCGATAGGCGAAAAAAAGGCCGGAAAGTCGATTTCCTGAAAGCCTTCGCGGTCGCGGTCGCCGCGCGCGACGTCGCCGATGAAGAGGATCATCGGCGTCGAATCCTGGGAGGCGACATGGACTCCCGCGCTGGCGTTGGTCGCGCCTGGGCCGCGGGTGACGAAAGCGATGCCGGGGTGGCCAGTCATCTTGCCATCGGCGTCGGCCATGTAGGCGACACCGCCTTCCTGGCGGCAGACGATCGTGTCGATCTCCGGCGTGTCATGGAGCGCGTCGAGCACCGCGAGAAAGCTTTCGCCCGGGACCGTGAAAATGCGGTCGCAGCCCTGGATCTTCAGTTGGTCGACAAGGATTCGGCCGCCGCTTCGTTTGGTCATGGACGCGCCTCCTAGCGGGCCATTGGCGCGCCGTCATCCGTGCCTCGCGCTTCCTAACCCAAGCTCGCGCGTCGTTATGAAGAAGCTGCCGCAGCCGCGCACCAAACGGCTCAACCCTGTTCCATCAAGCCAGAAATGCGTTAGGCAACCTAGCCCACGTGCAGGTGAACAATGCTCACCGCTTAAATCTGTATTTCCTGCAACCGGGTAACATATGTTTAGGAGGTTGCGCGCGCTAATGTTATGGTTCGCCTATCGCCGACCGATCAAGATCGGGCGTTGGCGACTGAGAGATGATCCATGCTCCCGCCCATATGCGGGAGAACCACCATGGATATGCTCGTCGAGCAGAATCCGCTGCATTTGCTGGTCCGAAGGATCGAAGCTCATCGCCTGCTGAACAGCGACGATCGGGCCGCAATGCTTGATTTGCCATACAAGC
>JAXDPR010000033.1:0-4129 GCA_034668265.1 Sphingomonadales bacterium | reverse complement strand
CTGAAAGCGGCGATGGCGGCGCGCATACAGGGCAACAGCTGGATGAGCCCGGCGACCAAGACGGCCGCGGTCGACAAGCTCGGCAAGATGAGCGTGATGGTCGGCTATCCCGACAAGTTTCGCGATTACAGCGCGCTCGCGATCGATCCGAACGACCTCTTCGGCAATGTCGAGCAGTCGAACCGGTTCAACGCCGAATATGAGATGGAAGACCTCGGAAAGCCCGTGAACCACAAGAAGTGGGGCATGAACCCGCAGGAAGTGAACGCCTACAACGGCGGCGGCGAGAACAAGATCGTGTTCCCGGCCGGAATCCTGCAGCCGCCCTTCTTCGATCCCAACGCGGACGATGCGGTCAATTACGGCGCGATCGGCGCGGTCATCGGCCACGAGATCAGCCACGGCTTCGACGACCAGGGCCGTAAGTATGACTCGACCGGCGCGGTCAAGGACTGGTGGACCGCCGAGGACAGCAAGCGCTTCGATGCCGAAGCCAAGGTGTTTGGGGACCAATATGCGAAATTCGAGGCGGTGCCGGGAGCCTTCATCAATCCGGCGCTGACGATGGGCGAGAATATCGCCGACTTCGCGGGCATTTCGGTCGCGCTCGACGCCTATCACCGCTCCTTGGGCGGCAAGCCCGCGCCGGTGCTCGACGGGCTGACCGGCGACCAGCGCTTCTTCCTCGCCTTCGCCCAGGTGTGGCGAGAGAAGCAGCGCGACGATGCCCTGCGCAGCCAGGTGACGACCGACCCGCACAGCCCCGGCCGGTTCCGTGTGCTCGGGCCGATCCGGAACGTGCAGGCGTGGTATGACGCGTTCGGGATTACGCCGGACAACCCGATGTACATCCCGCCGGAGAAGCGCGCGCATATCTGGTAGGTTTCGCGGTAGTGGACGAGGAGGGGAGTTGCCCGCGTGGCTGCTCCCCTTTTCGTGCGCGGCGTAATGTCCGAAATGGGTGGAACGCGGACCTAAGGCTAACCCCCGGAATGCGTGGAAAGCGGACGAGGCTGCCTAATGAGCAGGACGGCATCCGACCTATCCAGCAGATAGCGATTCGTGTACGGGCCGCGCTCGGCCTCAAAGGCCATGGGACGGGGGAAAAATGTCACGAATCTCACGCGCGGCCGCGTTCGGCTTGGCAGCTATCGCTTTCAGCGCATCTTCATCTATCGCTGCGGCCGCGGAAAAGGGGCCGCTCGACGGCGTCTGGACGATCACGAAGGTGGTCACGACTGGCGCGAACGCCGCGACGACCAGCAGCCCGCAACCGAGCGTCATCATTTTCGACCAGGGTTATTATGCCTACGTCAGCGGCGGAAACCAGCCGCGCAAGGCATCGCCGCCGGCAAAAAACCCCGACAATCTTACCGACGCCGAAAAGCTCGCCAAGTTCGAGGAATGGGAAGGTCTCACCGGGCAGGCCGGCACATTTGACGTCAAGGGAACGACCCTAACCCGGCACCCGACCGTCGCGAAGAATGTAGCGGTCATGACCACGGATGGGCCCATCGCGCAGGAATTCAAACTCAACGGGAACTCCTTGCTGCTGACTTCCAAGTCGGCCGCTGGCCGACCTGCGAGCGAGACGCTCACGACGCTCACCCGCATTCGATAAGTCTGCATACCGCCGGCCCCAATCTTCGTTTTGGGTCGAAGGCAGACCTAAGCCGGTAATGTCCGTAATGGGTCGAAAGCTGACTATTGCAGTGGCCAGCTCGCCACCTGCTCGTAATGCGCGCCGTGGCGCGAGAGGCGGCTTTCGAACAGGATGAATTCGTCGACCTCGAATGGCGGCGATGCAAGGCCGCGGGTGCGCTCGAGGAAGGTCGCGATCTCGCGGGTGCGGCGGCCCTTCCAGCGGGCGAGGGTGATGTGGGGATGGTAGACGCGGCGCTCGTGCTCGAGGCCGACGGTGACGCACGCCCGCTCGATCTTGGCGGCGTGCGCGGCGACGGGTGCTTTCGGCTCGACGCCCGCCCATAGTGCGCCCGAGCTGCGCTGCTCGAAGGGGCCGGAGCCGGCGATGTGGAGGTCGAACGGCGGCGCCCGGACGCGGCCGAGCTCCGCGGCGAGATCGTCGGCAACGGGGCGCTCGACCGCGCCGACGAAGCGCAGCGTCAGGTGGAGCTGCCCATCGTCCTGCCAGCGGAAATCGGCGCTGTCGTCCATTGCGTCGATTAGCAGGTCGCGGATTTCCTCCGGCGGGCGGATGGCGACGAACAGCCGGTGCATGGCGCTGCACCATGCCGCAGCTTCGCCCACGGTTCCATTCCGCCGCCGCTCATGCCACTAATGCGGCAAAGGGGGCGTGAGTGAGCGGGAAAAGCGAGCTCAGCGAAAAGGAATATGAGGAGCTGTTGAAGCCCCTCGCCGAAGAGCTCAGCGCGATGGCGCGCTGGGTGTCTGAAACCAATCAGCGCATGGTCATCATCTTCGAAGGCCGCGACACCGCCGGCAAGGGTGGGTCGATCGAGATGTTCTCGCGGCTTTTGAACCCCCGCCAGTGCCGTGTCGTCGCGCTGCCGAGCCCCAACGAGCGCGAAAAGACGCAATGGTATTTCCAGCGCTACATCGAGCATCTGCCCGCGGCCGGCGAGATCATGCTGTTCGATCGCAGCTGGTACAATCGCGCGGGCGTCGAGAGGGTGATGAACTTCTGCACGCCCGACCAGACGCAGGATTTCCTCAACGGCGCGCCCGAATTCGAGCGGCACCTGATCGACGACGGCATGCTGCTGTTCAAATACTGGCTGTGCTGCGACCAGGCGATCCAGGAGGAGCGCTTCGAGCACCGGCTGAACAATCCGACGAAGCGCTGGAAGCTGTCGCCGATCGATATCAAGGCGCGCGAGCATTACGACGATTACACCGAGGCGCGCGAGCTGATGCTGTCGGCGACGCACACCGACTTCGCGCCCTGGACTTTGGTCGATTTCAACGACCAGCCGCTCGGCCGGTTGACTCTGCTGCGCGATCTTCTCGACCGCGTGCCCGACACCGAGCTGCCGCTGGCCGACATCCCGTGGCCGCCGCTCGGCCACAAGCCATCGAAGGAGCATTATGGAGTGCTCCAGCCGATCGCCACCTATCCGGTCGGGAAGCATAAGCACCATCACCACGGCCATCACCACGGGGACGGTCACAAGCACGGGGGATAAAGCATGCGCGCGAGCAAGCTGCTGGTTCAGATCACCATCTATTATTTGATCATCGCGCTCGCCGTGTTCATAGCGCTCAAGCTGTGGCCGGGCATACGCGGCTACCTCCCCGTCGGCGGCGTCGAGCAACTGATCAGCCAGCCGGCCAAGAACCCGCTCCAGGCGAGCGAGGCGCTTCGCGCGGCGCATGTCGCCAACCTCGGGCAGAGCATCTTCTGGCTGGTGGCGGCGATCTTCGCGGCGCTCCTCGTCTCACTGCCCGTGAGCTGGGTCTATATGGCGGTGCGTTCGGGCGAGGATTACGACCAGTCGCTGGTCAACACGATCATCATCCTGCCGATGATCGTCACCGGAATCGTGATCATCGTCCAAAACAGCCTCGCGCTGGCGTTCTCGCTCGCGGGTATCGCCGGCGCCGTGCGCTTTCGAAACTCGCTCAAGAGCTCGGGGGACGCCTTGTTCATCCTGCTCTCGGTCGGCATCGGGTTGGCCGCCGGGATCGGGGCGATCGAGCTAGCCGCCGTGATTACGATCGCCTTCAACTACACTTTCGCACTGCTGTGGATCACCGAATATGGCGAGCGCGAAGGGATGAAGCGCTTCCTCTCCGACTATGACGGCAGCGAGACCACGACGGTCGTCGTAATCGAGGAAAAGTCTAGTTGATGCAGCTCCTGAAGATCTTGCCGCTGTCGACGTCGCCGAAAAACCCCTGAAGATAGCCGGCGGCGCGGGCCTGTTCGCGCGGTCCGAGCCCGGGGATCGTAGCAAAGATCCCAAGGAATTCGGCGCGGCGCGACGCCAATTGCGCGGCGACTGCGCGCGCCTGCGTCAAATGCACGCAATAGCCGCGGTAGTTGCGCTGACGGACGTCGGAGATCGGAATTCCCTCGGGGGGAATGGCATAAGGCGCGTCGACAAGGCCGGAATAATCGAAATCGTACGGCACGACAGTCAGCAACTCG
>JAXDPR010000032.1:0-6667 GCA_034668265.1 Sphingomonadales bacterium | reverse complement strand
CTGCCTCGCCACCGGCCATTACGTGCGACGGACGGTTAATCGCGCGGCAGGGAATGGGCGGGTCGAGCTTCACAAGGGCGCCGACCTGCGCCGCGACCAGAGCTATTTCCTCTACGGGACCACGGCCGGCCAGCTCGATTTCCTGCGCTTCCCGCTCGGCGAGCTGCCCAAGGACGAGGTGCGGCGAATCGCCGCGGACCTGGGCCTGGAAGTGGCCGGCAAGCCCGACAGCCAGGACATCTGTTTCGTGCCGGATGGCGATTATGCCGGACTGGTCAAGCGACTGCGGCCGGAGACCGAGGCCCCGGGCGAGATCGTCGACCTCTCCGGCAGGGTGCTCGGCCGTCACCGCGGCGTAGTCCATTTCACGGTCGGGCAGAGGCGCGGGATCGAGGTCGGCGGCCAGAAGCAGCCGCTGTACGTGATCCGCATCGAGCCGGAGGCGGCGCGGATCGTGGTCGGGCCGCGAAGCGCACTGGCAATCGAGGCGATGCGCGTCGCCGGCTGGAACTGGCTTGGAGAGGACCAGCGCGAGGTCAGCGTGAAGGTGCGCTCGCTCGCGCCGGCAGTCCCGGCGGTGCGCGATGGCGAAAGCGTCCGCTTCACCCAGGCGGAATATGGAGTGGCGCCGGGGCAGGCGGCGGTCCTGTATGATGGCAGCCGGCTGCTCGGGGGCGGCTGGATCGCCGAAACGGAAGCCGTGCGCCCGAGCGTCATGAATGCCGCCGCCGCATAGCGCGGGGATCCTGTTGTTTCGCCAGCGAGACGGCAAGACTCAAGTCCTGCTGATCAAGCCTGGCGGGCCGTTCTGGCGCAACAAGGACGCGGGCGCGTGGATGATCCCCAAAGGCATGGTCGAGCCGGGCGAGGTGCCCGCACAAGCGGCGCTGCGTGAGTTCGAAGAGGAAACCGGAACCGCGCTGACAGCGGTTCCTTTCCCCCTTGCAACAGTGAGACAAGCCGGCGGCAAGATCGTCGAGGCCTACGCGGTCGAAGGCGATCTTGATCCGGCCGGCCTTCGCTCGATCGACTTCGCGATGGAATGGCCGCCCCGCAGCGGTCGGATCGAGCATTATCCAGAGGCCGCGGACGCGCGATGGATGTCGCTAGGCGAAGCTCGGGCGATGATGCTCCCAAGCCAGCTCCCGTTGCTCGACGCGCTCGAAGCGAAGCTTCTCGGCTAGAGCTGGAACTGGCCGACAATCACGGTGTGGCAATGGCCGCCAAGAACCGCCCGCTCGCCTTCGAGCCGGCAATAGAGCAGGCCCGAACGGGCGCTCGCCTGCAAGGCGGTGAATTGGCCGCGGCCGAGCCGCTTGGTCCAATAGGGCACCAGCGCCGCGTGGGCCGAGCCCGTCACCGGGTCCTCGTCGATTCCGAGATAGGGCACGAACACCCGGCTGGCGATGTCCTGCCGGTCGCCGCGAGCCGTGACCACCGCCATTCGCGGGACTTTCTTGAGCGCTCCAAAGTCGGGCACCACGGCGCGCACCGCCGCCTCGTCGACAACCTCGATGATGGCTGCGTCATTATAGCCGTCGGCAAGCCAGGCCGGACTGTCAGGTAATCCCAGTGCGGCGCACAACTCGGGTTCGTGGACTTCGGTCAGTCTGGCCGCGCGCATGTCGAGCTCGAGCAAGTCGTCGCGGCGGCTGACAATCATCAGCCCCGACTTGGTCGAGAAGCGCACCGACGTGCCGGTCATCAATATATGTCCCGACGCAAGCGTCGCATGGCCGCACATCTCGACCTCGGCCGTCGGCGTGAACCAGCGGAGGTCGAAGTCGGCATCGCCGCTCCCGCTCGGCACCGTGAATGCGGTTTCGCTGAGGTTATTCTCGGTCGCGATCGACTGCATGACCTCGTCCGGGAGCCACTTGTCGAGCGGCATCACCGCGGCCGGGTTTCCGGTCAGCGGCGCTTCGGCGAAGGCGTCGACCTGGAAGTAGGGCAGGGTGCTCATCCGGCCTGCTCCGTGATGGCTTGGGGCAGCAAGGTCTCCCGGTCGGTCTGTCCCTCCGGATCGACGTGGATCAGGATCTCCGTGTTCGGAAAGCGCTTCTGGAGTTCTTCTTCCGCGGCATCGAGCCGGTCGTGCGCTTCCTGCACGGTCCATTCCGCCGGCACCCACACGTGGAATTGCGCGAAATAATGCGTTCCGCTGGTCCGGGTACGGAAGTCGTGGAGGCCGGCGAGTTCCGGATAGTCCCTGGCGGCGGACAGGAATCGTTCCCGAAGCTCGTCGGGCCATTCCTTGTCCATCAACTGGTCGAGCGCGTGACTGGAAGCGCCCCACGCCCCCCACATCAGCCACGCCGCGATCAGCACCCCGAATATGGCGTCGGCGCCCTTGAGGTGAGCGAATTGATCGAGGGCGAGCGCCACGATGACCGAGCCGTTGAGCAGGAGGTCCGATGAATAGTGGAGCCGATCGGTGCCGATCGCGAGCGATCCGGTGCGGCGTACCACGTGGCGCTGATAGCTGATGAGCGCGATGGTCAGCACCATCGCGATGAGCGACACGCCGATACCAAGCTCCGCGTCTGTGGTCGCCGCTCCGACGATCAGGCGCTGGACCGCGCGAAAGCCAATGAAGATTGCGGAGAGCGTGATCAGGATGACCTGGACCAATGCGGCGAGAGCCTCGGCCTTGCCATGGCCGAATCGATGATCGTGGTCGGCGGGTTGCGCTGCAACGCGGACGCCCAACAGGACAATCAGGCTGGCGACCAGGTCCAGCCCGCTATCGGCAAGCGAGCCGAGCATCGCCATCGACGAGGTCTGCAGCGCGGCATAGGTCTTGAGGCCGATCAGGATCGCCGCCATCGAGATGCTGGCCAAGGCCGCTCGGGTAGTCAGGCTCGATCGTTCGGCGGCACTGATCTTGGTATCGGTCATGGGTAGAGGAGCCCTTCGGTCCAGCCTTCGCCCGCACGCGTGAACAGGCGTCGCTCGTGTAGCCGGTGCGGGCGGTCGGTCCAGAATTCGATACGATCCGGTGTCACCCGATAGCCGCCCCAGTGGGGCGGCCGGGGCACGTCGCCGCCTTCGAACTTTTGCCGCGTCGCTTCGTACCTGGCCTCGAACTCGGCGCGGCTCGCGAGAGGTTGGGACTGGTCGGACGCCCACGCGCCAAGTTGCGAATCCCGGCTTCGGCTAGCGAAATATGAATCGGCTTCGCTAGCGGATACCGGGTTCGCCTTGCCCTCGATCCGTACTTGGCGCCGAAGCGACTTCCAGTGGAACAGGAGGGCCGCGTTCGGATTGGCGGCGAGCTCTTCGCCCTTGCGGCTGCGCTGGTTGGTATAGAAAACGAAGCCGTCCGGCCCATGCCCTTTGAGCAGGACGATCCTGACCGACGGCCGGCCATCAGGGTCCGCAGTCGCCAGCGACATCGCCTCGGGGTCATTCGTCTCGCTCGCTCGCGCCTCGGCGAACCACAGGTCGAACAGCTCGAAAGGGTCGGTCGCCATGAGGAGGCCGCCTTAGGCTTGGCCTCGCATTTGCCGCAACCCATCTGGTCAGCAGTGAACGACTGCGGCATGGGAGCGACATGGCACTCGACCTCTACCAGCGCTTGGGACTGAAGCGGGGCGCGAGCGAAGCGGAGATCAAGAAGGCCTACCGCAGCCTCGCCAAGCAGCTCCATCCTGACCGCAACAAGGACAATCCCAACGCGGCCAAGCGCTTCGGCGAGATAACTCATGCCTACGATCTGCTGTCCGACAAGGACAAGCGCGCGCGCTACGACCGCGGCGAGATCGACGAAGACGGCAATCCCAAGATGCCCTTCGGCGGCGGCTTCGGCGGCTATTCCCCTGGCTCGGGCGGGCCGCAGCCGGGTGCCGGCTTTGAAAATTTCAACTTCGAGTCCGGCGACGCGGCCGATCTCAGCGACCTGTTCGAGGGCCTGTTCGGCGGCGCTACCGGTGGGCGCGGCGGCGGCGGTCCGTTCAGCGGCTTCCGGCAGCGCGCCCGGACCGAACAAAAGGGCGCGGACGTCGCTTACCGCCTCAAGATCCCGTTCGAGGATGCGGTCGCGTTGAAGCCGCAGCGCATTACGCTCGCCGACGGCAAGACGATCGACCTGAAGCTTCCACCGGGCCTCGAGGACGGCACTCGAATCCGCCTCGCTGGGAAGGGCGAGGACGGGCCGGGAGGCCGCGGCGATGCGCTCGTCACTATCGAGATCGCGCCGCACCGATTCTACACGCGCGACGGCACCAATATCCGGCTCGAGCTTCCGGTGACGCTCAAGGAAGCGGTGCTCGGGGCGAAGGTGAAGGTGCCGACGCCCGACGGGCCGGTCATGCTGACAATCCCCAAAGGCACGACCTCGGGCAAGATATTGCGCCTGAAGGGCCGCGGCTTCGCCGCCAAGGACGGCAAGCGCGGCGACCAGCTTGTGACGGTCGAAATCGACGTCCCGGCCGACGATCCCGAGCTTCAGAAATTCGTCGAAGGCTGGACCGCACCCGGCAATCCGCGGGCGGACCTTGGGGTCTAAGGTCGTCCACTCATGAGGGACCATTCGCCACTATCGCCTGAGGAACGGCGCAAACGGCTCGCGACCATGCGCGCGGCCTTCGGGACCGAGGTCGAGGAGAAACTGAAGCCGCGGCTCACTGCCTGGGAGGTGGTCAAGCGCATCGCAATCGGCGTCTACAACGACGGCTTCATCCACGCCGGCAACCTCGCTTACCTGTCGATCGTCGCGCTTTTCCCCTTCTTCATCGTCGCAGCCGCGATCGCCCACCTGCTCGGCCAGAGCCAGGATGCGATGCTGACGGTGACCAATGTGCTGCGCCGGCTGCCACCCGACGTCGCTGCGACTCTGCGCGAGCCGGTTCAGGAAGTGTTGACCGTAAGGACCGGCAACCTTCTCTGGTTCGGCGCGCTAGTCGGCCTGTGGACGGCGACCAGCTTCATCGAGACGATCCGTGACATCCTCCGCCGAGCCTATGGCGTGAAATTCTGCGCGCCCTTCTGGGAATATCGGCTGGGCTCGATGCTGATGATTCTCGGCGCGGTCGTGTTGCTGATGGTCGCTTTCGCCGCCAGCGCGGCCCTGACCTTGGCGCACCACTTCATCATCGAATGGTTCCCGCTGGCGCAGAATGTCGCTTCCACGCTCGGCCTCTATCGCCTGGTGCCGGCTGTGACCTTGTTCTGCACTTTCTATCTGATCTTCTTCCTTCTGACGCCGTCCCGCTACCGCAAGGCGCGCTGCCTCAAGTGGCCGGGAGCTTTGCTCATCACCGCCTGGTGGCTGGCGACGGTTGAAATCCTGCCAAGCGTCCTGTCGCTGTTCGGCGGGTACAGCCGCACCTACGGCAGCCTCGGCGGGGTGATGGTCGCGCTGATCTTCTTCTTTGTCGTCGGCCTCGGCGTCGTGATTGGCGCGGAACTCAATGCAGCGCTGGCGGAAAGCGGCGCCGCCGCGCTAAAGGGCGAGGTCTATACCGGGCCATACACCGACCAGCTCGAGGTCGAGGAGCCTGAGCCCGGCGAGGACGTCGAACCCGTGTTGCAAAGAGAGGGGCCGCAACTTTGACTGGATTGATGCAGGGCAAGCGCGGGCTGATCATGGGGCTTGCCAACGACCGCTCGCTGGCCTGGGGCATTGCTCGCGCGCTCGGCGACCAGGGCGCCGAACTCGCCTTCTCCTACCAGGGCGAGGCGCTCGAAAAGCGGGTGCGACCGCTTGCCGCCGAGCTCGGCTCGGAGCTTCTGGTTGACTGCGACGTCTCCGACATGAAGGCGCTCGACAAGACCTTCGATGCACTGAAGGAACAATGGTCCAAGCTCGACTTCGTCGTCCATGCGATCGGCTTTTCCGACAAGAATGAGCTTCGCGGGAAATTCGTCGATACGTCGATGGACAATTTCCTTATGACCCTGAACATCTCCGTCTACAGCTTCGTCGCCGTGGCGCAGCGCGCGCGGGCGCTGATGGGCAAGGGTGGGTCGCTTCTCACGCTGACCTATTACGGGGCCGAGAAGGTCATTCCGCACTACAATGTCATGGGCGTCGCCAAGTCTGCGCTCGAGACCAGCGTCAAATATCTCGCTGCCGACCTCGGGCCCGAAGGCATCCGGGTGAACGCCATCTCGGCTGGCCCGATCAAGACCCTGGCGGCAAGCGGCATCGGCGACTTCCGCTACATCATGAAGTGGAACGAATATAATTCGCCGCTTCGCCGAAATGTCACGATCGAGGATGTTGGCGGCGCGGGGCTTTACCTGCTCTCCGACCTTGCGTCGGGAGTTACCGGCGAGGTCCACCACGTCGATGCGGGCTACAATGTCGTCGGCATGAAGGCCGAGGACGCGCCGGACATCTCTACGGTCTGATGGCGCAGGTCGCACGCCACGTTCGCGTGACCGGGCGCGTGCAGGGCGTGTTCTTTCGCGCCTGGGCTCAGGGCGAGGCGCGTGAGCTCGGCGTCAGCGGTTGGATCCGCAATTGCTCTGAAGGCGCGGTCGAGGCCCATCTCGAAGGCGAGGCGGACGACGTCGCCCGGATGATCGAACGGATGCGGCGCGGTCCGTCAAATGCGCAGGTCGATGAGCTCAGCGCGGAAGACGCGCCGCCCGAGGGTCTCGGACGCTTCGAACTGCGCCGCTAGCCGGCGAACGGATCCCGCACCAAAATCGTGTCGTCACG